>JAAYDS010000208.1 GCA_012729155.1 Chloroflexota bacterium
ACCACCGACTACTCGATCTCGCTGGGCATCCGTGGGGCGACGACAGAGAGCAAGTCAGACGGCACGCCCGTAACTGGGGCGGTGCCAACGCTCAAGTGGCTGGCCGGCTGGCGCGTGCGCGATGCGCGCTCCATCCCCGCACTCAATGAACGCGCTGAGAGAGGCATCCTCACGGTATATGATGCCTTTACCCTACGCACTCTACAGGTGCTAGACGACCGCCTGGTGCTTGACGGGCAGGGCACGGAGCTCTCTCTGCCTATACCCTAGTCGAGCACTACGGGCACCGTACCTGTGCCGATGCTCGCCATCGTCAGGCGGTCATAGAGAACAATCTCCCAGGCGTCGCCCGACCGCACTGTTTCACGCCTTATCGGCAACTGTACCTTTGTGGGTACCACGTCGCCCCGATGCCACAGCCCGGTGGGATAGTCGGCAGACAGCGGCGCCAGGTCGAGAGACCTTTGCATGCTGCCATCGGCCCGCAGATAGCGTACCGAGATGGCATAGTTGCGCTGCAGCGTCTGCTCTGCGCTCCAGAGCATCATGAGCTCGAGCGCATGGTTCTTGACCGGCTTCGTCTTGGCCTGGAGCAATGTGAGCATGGGCGGCTCATGGGGATTGCCATACTGGGCCAGTGGCGCCGCCTCAGGCACCTCATAGTCGCCGGGCAGCACCCAGATCGGTTTGAGGCAGGTGCGGCTTTGAAGCGTACCGCGCTGATTGGCGATGGCAAGGCTCTCGTCGCCAAGCTTGATGCCGAGCCGCAGCACATAGATGCCTGGCGGCAGTTCGCCGGGGAGCTGCAACGTCAGTCTTGTTTGGGCAGCTCGGATGGGCAACAGCTCCTCAACCCATACCACTGACTGATCGTATAGATGCGAGCTGAGGCTCACCAGGCGAAGCTGCAGCTGCTCATCAGGTGCAGGGTGAGACCAGTCCAGGTCGATCACCAACGCATCGCCAGGCGAGAGCGTGTCGGTACTATAGGTGTAGTCAAGCAACCTCGTCGATCCTATCAGCAGCCCCTGCGGCTCGTGATGCAGATAAGGGTAGCTGCCCAGGTCCATGACCAGTGGACCCGCGAGACGGTCCTGAGCGGTGGCGGGCAGCGGCCGCCCAGCCAGCCACAGCGCCCCCACCGCCAGCAACGCTACCGCCGCCCCAGACGCCACAGCGCGATGTCTCCTCTTCACACACCACCACGCGCCGCTGCCAAGCCAGATCACCACGCCTGCCAACGACGCGATCTCGGCGCCACGACGTACAGGCGTACGGCCCATGGTCAGCGTGATCATGTGATCGCCTGCCGCCAGGTCGAGGCCCACGAGCCCCAAACCTGGCATGGTGACAATGGCCTGCGAAACCCCATCGACCATGGCGCTCCATCCGCCGAACGCTGCGATCGGGAAGACGATGCGATCTGGCGCCTCAAGGATGAGCCGCCAGGTGAGGGCCGCCGAACGTCGGTTCAGCAGCTCGGCCGCCATGGTCACGTCCTTGAGCGCCCAAGGCATGGGCGAGGCATCACGGCTCAAGAGCTGTGGCGAGGCATAGTAGCGTGGCACCATCGCTGTGGGCAGGTATTCGGCGCGCACCGTACCGCCGATGTTGCCCGAGAAGGCCTCAAAGAGCCACAGGCGCTCGATGCTCACATCAGCGTCGGCCAGCGGCAGCCGATCTGGGTGCAGATCAACGAGGCTTGCGGCACCCATGGTGGCCACCACCGACAACGCCGCCATCAAACGTAACCAGCGGCCTTGACACACATCGACCAACAGACCCACTAACGGTGCGGCGAGCGCCGCCTGCACGCCCAGAAAGCGCCACGGAAACTGAGCATAGGCCAGCAGGGGCAGCCGCTCCCAAAGAACCGCTGACAGCGGCGTGATCAACAAGGTAGTGCCTACCACACCGACACCGTAGGCGCACCAGACCCAGCGCTCACGCGCACATCTTTGGCGCGCTGCCGTGGCTACCAAGCTCAACACCACCAGCAGGGCCTGCACCAACCCCATACGAAAGGCGCCACCATCGTCGCCCACCGCATAGTCAAACGCCAGTTGCGACTGCACCAGGTTGACGCTGCGAAAGTGTCCGCGAAAGTCAAAGTACCCCGTGGTCTGATGCGCGAGTTGCACCAGGTCGCGCTCGGCCAGCGCTGGCACCCAGAACCAGGCGCTGAGCGCCAGACCCAGCAAGAGCGCTGCCCCACCATAGACCGCCAGAGCGGCGCGGCGCTCGCTATGCCAGAGCTGTGCGAGCAGCACCAACGCTAACAGTGGCGAAGCGATCAGAGCGGTGATGTTATGAGCCAGCACCAGAGCGCCATAGACAGCGGCCAAAAGCAGAGCGCGCCCCGGCTCGGGTCGCTGGCCCAGGAGAGCCAGGGCCCACAGGCAGGCCACCACAAGCCCCATGGCCCAGAACTCGGAGAGTGAATCGCCGCGGACATAGACGTTGACCATGTGGAACGGTGCAAAGGTAAAGAACGCCGCTGCAGCGACAGCGCCTGGGCGCGACAGTCGCAGCGCTCTGGCGAGGCCATAGGTGGCCAGACTGCCGAGGACAAAGCCCAGAGCCTGCGTCACCTGAACCGCGGCAATGATGCCCAAACCGGCCAGATGCAGCGCGCCGGCCACATAATAGGGCAGCGCCGCATAGTAGTTGTAAGCCGGATAGCCTAGGCCGAGATTGGCGGTGGGCATCCAGCGAATGGGGAGCTGGCCATCGGCCAGTGCGTGCGCCAGTTCTTGCACGCGTTGCAGCAGAAACGGCGAATCGCCACCGGCGCGGGTGTACACCATGCCGGCGCCGCCCCAAAGGGGCAGCGCCGCAGCTAGACCGACAAAAAGGGCCAGAGAGACACCTAGTGCCCCTCTGACCCGATCACTCGATATAGCGCGACGCAAAGAACGCGTCACAACGCCTCTCAGCGGCGGCCCAACATGCGCACGCCTACTGGCAGAATCACTGCCAGGAGCGCCACCAGAATGCCACTGATACGCCACAACCCACCCTGCCCTTCGGAAGCCGGCGCGGGCACAGGCGTCGGCA
Organism: Chloroflexota bacterium; assembly: GCA_012729155.1. Taxonomy (GTDB): domain Bacteria; phylum Chloroflexota; class Anaerolineae; order UBA1429; family UBA1429; genus JAAYDS01. The sequence continues at coordinate 3,058 of JAAYDS010000208.1, forward strand.
CTGGGGTAAGCGTGGGGGCGGCGGTTGGCTCGGGCGTTGGCGCAACCACCTCAATGAGACCGAAATCGATCGCAACCGTCTCGCCGGCCACGGTTGTCACGGGCCGTTGAGCAAAGCGATTAACCTCATAGGCCTCGGGCGGCGTGACGACCACAGTTAGGTCACCAACGGGAAGGTCCCCCAAGGTCAGGCCGTCCACACCAAGCGCAATACGCGCCAACTCTGTGCCGTCGGCATCGAGCACGGCAACCTCAGCGCCAGCCATGCCTGCCTCGCCCTCGCTTCTAAGCCCATCGCCGTCTGAATCGGCGAACACGCTGATGGCCAGCACGCCCGGGGCATCGACAGGCGCCTCAGTCGGCGTGGGTTCAGGAGCCTCAGTCGGTTCGGGCTCTGCCGTTGGCTCTGGCGTTGCCGTCGGCGCCGCAGTAGGCTGTGGGCGCGGCGTGGCTGTTGGTGGGGTCTGCACCGTCAAACAGGCGTCGTCAAAGTAGGCGTCGTTGTGCTTGACAGGATACTCGACATCGCCGCGGATAAAGACAGTGATCGTGCTGCTCTGAGCGGTGGCCTGGGCCACCAGCTCCACCCACTGATCGGGGGTGCCATTGCGTGGCGACCAGACGATATTGCCCGACGTCCAATCCGTGCCACCCGTCGGATCAATCCCAACCGACATCTCATAACGACCGCTGTCTTTGGATACGGCCGGGTCATCCTCATTCGAGCTCCAAGACTGGCCAAACGCTCGAAACGTCAGACGGCTACCTGCAGGCACCGCAACCTGCTGCCAGATACCTCCATGGTGCGTACCAAAGAGTGTGTCCATCTTTTGCGCGAGGTTGCCTTCACGCACGCGGCGATTGCCATGGATGCGCGCATCTTCAGGGCGAAACTCGGGTCGCCGGTTGTAGCCCTCGTCCTGATTCGGTCCATCTTGCCAGAATGGGGTCCATCCGTCAGCGACCTGTAGCCAGTCGTCCCCACGAGCGGAGAAACCGCCCTCGAACCCACCGTTCACCAGAACATTGCCGGGGCAATCTGCGAGCACGCTCGCTGTCAGGCCCAGAAAGGTCAGCACCACCAACATGCTGACGCCTAGAACATGCCAAAATCGCTTCATGCCTCGACTCTCCTGAGTAGTGGTTGCCTATGGAAGGACCAGTTGCGTCTCGTCCGTCGGTTGACCGCTGACCAACTCCAACGGCAGGCGCTCCATCGTGGCCAGGTCATACAAGCCAATGTGCACCTTGGGATGTCGCACCCCGTCATTATCCACAGACAGCACCCTGCGGTCAACTATGCCGTCGTAGGCGTCCCAGTCGCTGGTGGGCACCAGGCCCAGGGCCGGTGGACCATCAGCCTGCCCCAACAGCGCGCCGTCGACGATAGCCTGACAGAACACCGTATAGTCACGCTCGATCGGCCGCTCACCTCGCCACCATAGGGCCAACTCGATCTGGTTTTCGCCACGCCTGAGAGTATAGCCATCGAGCGCGACGCCGTTGGCCCAATGCGCATCCAGCGGCACCTCAGGGGCCTCGACACCGCCCACCTGAACCCACAGATACATCAGACGTGGCTCCAACTCCAGATCGCCACGCTCCCACGCCCCAGGGCGCACATCGATCACCTTGCCCTGCGGCAGCCTGGCCACCACGCTGTGAGTGTCGCCATAGGGCCATAGCGCCGCCGCAAGAGGCGTGCCGCTGTCTGGCTGCACCAAATCGAGCGCAACGACCGAGGCATCCGTCGCCAATAGATAGTCGATGGCCGGATAGTTGTTACGCAGACGCGCATCGAGCGCGAACACACGCCCCTCGCGAGGTTGTGCTGGCGACACCTGAATACCCTTACCCTGCCAGCCGCTCCCCAGAAAGCGGTTCGCCTGTGCCGCCAAAACGGTGGCCCCTGCCTCAAAGTTGTAGTAGGCCGCCTCGCTCTGCAGATGGGTGGCATAGGCTTGCAGATCGATAACGCCAGCCCCTGAGAGCGCCAACACCATGCCCAGTGAGCCCAGTCGTGGGCGCCAACGATCGAGTCTGGCGGCGATCCAGTCCAGGCCGACGGCCGGCCACAAATAGAGCACCGGCAACACGCCCACTGCACGCAAAAAGTGCGGTGCGTTCTCGGCGAGTACCGTTGGCAGAGCCATGATCAAGCACCAGATCAACACCAGGCCCGCTACCGGGTCGCGTTTGACCCGCGCCACGAGCAGCCCCAGTCCCAGCAGCCCTACTGGCGCCATCACCATGCCGAATGCCGGCCGTAGCGGAATGTTGTGCCGCGGGATAAAGTCGCCCCGCACAAAGGGCGCCAACATCGCCCCCCAAAGGTTGCGCCCCAGGGCCTGCAAAGGGGCGTCGCCGCTGATGGCACGCCCAAATACCAGCACCTGTGCGGCACGCCCCATCGTCGACTCCCAGTGTGTCAGCACATAAGCGCCCAAGGGCGCCGCCACAACGAGGGCTACCAGTCCCAGGCAGAACCAGCCACCGAACCACCGCGCTGTCGGCAAGCGCCACCACAGGTAGGCCACCAGCAGCGGCACAGCGACCAGCGTAAAACGAGCGGCGAGATAGGTGTAGAACGCCGCTCCCCAGCAAAAGCCAGCTGCGGCCATAAGCCAGATGCTGCGCCGACGCAGACCACTCCAGAGCAGAGCCAACATCGCCCCTTGACACAATGGCAAGGCAACAGCGCGAAAGCCGATGCGACTGAGGTTGACCGTCCAGACGGCCGTGGCGACGAGGGCTGCCGTGGTCAGCCCCACGCGCCTGCCGTAGAGCTGCTGGCCCAGCACATAGCTCATCAGCACGGTTAGCGCACCCAGAATTGCAGAGACAAAACGCAGTGCGCCAGGCGAACACCCCCAGAAGCGGATACTCGCCGCCAGCAGATAGAGGTACAGAGGTTCGCGCCCGTTGTTGGCCTCAAAGTAGATCGGCCGATCGCCAGCGGTCACCCGCAAAGCATCCAGGCCGTTGATGGCTTCGTCGCGATAGATGCCGGGGGGCAAAGTATCGATGCGCCAGAGACGCGCCGCCACCGCCACCACCATGATGGCGACCA
>JAAYDS010000209.1 GCA_012729155.1 Chloroflexota bacterium
GCGGTGGCGCTGACGCCAGGAAGCGGTGGCGCTGACGCCAGGAAGCGGTGGCGCCGGGGGGCGGGTGAATCTGCAAGCGACGCGCTTGCACGTTGCGGCGCGAACGCGTATAAGCATTCTCAACTCCGTCTACAGAGAGAACGCCCCCCCCCGATGCACATGCTCAGTCGCGCCTACCGGCTCGCCTATCTCGCCTGGCACACCATCGGCCAGGCGCGCTATCCCTTTGGCCCGCTCGAGCGCATTGTCAGCGATCGCGACCGCCATGTGCGCCAGATGGTGGCCTATGCCTACCGCTGGGCGCCTTACTACCGCGAGACGCTCGATCGGCTGGGGCTGACGCCGGCCGACATCAACACTGCCGACGACCTGCGACGCCTGCCGCTGATCTCGGCGGCCGACCTGCAGGCCGAGCCGCACCGCTTTATCTCGCGGCAATTCGCGCCCGAGGCGCTCTGGCCGCACCACTCGGGCGGCTCGACGGGGCGGCCACACACCGTGTGGCACGACCGGCGCGCCATTTGGCTCAGTGTGGCGCACGGCGAGCGCGAGACCTCGCTGCACCGCCGTGTTGTGGGCCAGCTGCGCAGGCTGCGCGTGCTGCGGCTGCACTCGCCGGTCAGCTCGACGCCGACGCAGCACGCCTTTTGGCCGCAGTGGGGCGCCGACCGTCGCGCGGCTGGCCTGCCGCCCGTCAGCATGGCCGACACAACGGAGACGATCCTCGCGGCGCTCGATGCGCGCCAGCCCGACGTGCTCAACGCCTACGGCTCGGTGCTGGGGCACCTGTTCGCCGATGCGCACCGGCGGGGCCTGGCCTTTGCGCCCCCCACCATGGTGCGCTATGTGTCTGACGCGCTGCCCGACGCGGTGCGGCGCCTGCTCAACGAGACCTATGGCATCGCGGTGTTCTCGGCCTATCAGGCGGTCGAGGCGCTCAAGCTGGGCTTTGAGTGCGAGGCGCACTGCGGCTATCACATCAACGCTGACCACTACGCCGTGCGCATCGTCGACGAGGCCGGCGACGATTGCCCGCCAGGGGTGGTGGGCGAGGTGGTGGTGTCGAACCTGCTGACGCGGGGCATGGTGCTGCTCAACTGCCGCCTGGGAGACCGCGCCGCCTGGGCCACGGCGCCGTGCCCCTGCGGGCGCAACCTGCCGCTGCTGCGCCTGGCCGCGGGGCGCAACATCGAGCGGCTCTATGGCACCGATGGCCAGCCGGTGTCCATCGTCACGTTCCAGCCGCCGCTGCGGAACGATGCGCGCATCTGGGAATATCAGGTGACGCAGCACGCCCTCGATCACATCAGCGTGGCGCTGGTGCTGGCGCCAGGGGCGGCCGAGCGTGAGGTGGCCGCCGACCTGCGACGCGGGCTGCGGGCCGTGCTGGGGCAGGATATGCGCATCGACGTGTGCCCCGCCGCCGAACTGCAGCGCACCGGTGCGGGCAAGCTGCGGCACGTCATCCAAGAGGTAGCCGCCCCAGAGGCGTGAAAGCGAGAACGGTTATGCCAGATGAGACCCCCGAGCCACAGGTGATCGCGCTGCTCAAGGCGCGCCGATCGGTGCGGCAGTTCACCGACGAGTCGGTGCCACCCGCTACGTTGCGGCTGCTGCTCGAGGCGGCCATGGCGGCGCCCAGCGCGGCGGCCAGCGATCCGTGGGAGTTTGTGGTGGTGACCGAGCCCGAGCGGCTGGCGGCGCTGCGCAAGCGGCTGCTGTTTGGGCGCTATGAGGCGCCGGCGGCCGTGGTGGTGTGCGGCAACACGGCGGTGGCCCACAACTCGGCGGCGAGGCACTATTGGCTGCAAGACTGCTCGGCGGCTATGGAGAACCTGCTCATCGCCGCCAGCGGCCTGGGCCTGGGCGCGGTGTGGATCGGGCTCTACCCACACGAGGCGGCGCAGGCCGCGGTGCGTCAGGTGCTCACCATCCCCGAGGGCGTCGTCCCCATGGGGCTGGCCTATGTGGGCCACGCCGTCGAGACGCCCTCGCCACGCACGCGCTATGACGCGCACCGTGTGTACTGGGAGCAGTACGAGCCCCGCAAGCGCCGTGCCAAAAAGAAGGATGCCAAGCACCAGGTATAGGCGCTCTGACGCGCAAGGGCGGGCGCCACGTCTCGGCCTGTGCCCCCTGCGTGTGGGGAACAAGCCTGAGGCCGCTCCTCAGACCTTGAGCGGCTCACGGGGGCGCACCAGATAAAAAGGCAGGTCGGGGCGCGGCACAAAGCCGAGCGACGCGGCCATAGCGCCCGAGATGGGGTTGTACATGCAGCCCCACTCGGGGGTGAGGCCGCGCTCGAGGCAGGCCGTAATGGTGGCCCGTGCGGCGGCGCGCCCCAGCCCCTGCCGCCGATAGGGCTCGCGGGTGCCCACGCCGATCTCGGCGCGGCCGTCGCCCACAAACACAGTCTGGCTGCTGCTGGCAAAGGCCTCGCCGTGTAGCACGCAATAGCCCACACCCTCGGCCATAAAGCGCGCCACACTGCCCCACAGCTCGGGCATGCCGCCGGCCTGAGCGGCGGTGCGCTCGTCGAGGGGCTGCAGGCTATAGCCGCGCGGCAGCGGCCGCTCGGGCAGGGCACGGAAGGCAGCCACATCGAGGGCATAGATCGAGCGCACCAGCGGCTCGCCGCCCAGCGGGGCCAGCAGCTGGCTGAGCGCCCCCTGCCAGCGGCCGGGCACGGCAAAGATCAGGTTGTACTCGGTGCGGCGGGCGGGGCTATCGAGCAGCGCGCGCAGGCCAGCGCGGATGGCTGCAGTGCGCGCCTCGCCGGCCAGATAAAAGGCGTCGCTCCACATGAGGGCGGCGCGGGGCCGGTCGGCGCGATCGACAAAGACGCGCCCCGCCTGGCGGCCCTCGAGCACGCTATAGATGGCCGGCCGCAGGCCATGGTAGGCGTCGAACAGCGGCGCCACGCGCTGGAACTCGTCTACGGTGAGCTCGATCATCATCCCCCCCGCTGTGCCACCCGCACAGGCATGCCCTATGATGCGTCAATAGGGCATAAATGTCAAGCGTCAGGGGGCAATGCGGCGGAAGGTCAGGCGGCGGGCAGCCGCACGGTGAACACGCTGCCCTGCCCCAGCTGCGAGGTGGCGCTGAGCGTGCCGCCGTGGGCCTCGACGAGCTGGCGCGCGATGGCCAGGCCCAGGCCCGAGTGGCCTGCGTCGCGGTGGCGGGCGCGGTCGGCGCGATAAAAGCGCTCGAACACCAGCGGCAGGTCCTCGGGGGCAATGCCCGCACCGGTGTCGGCCACGTCGAGGCGCACCCAGCGGCCTTCGGTGGCGGCGCTGAGGGCGATGCTGCCACCCTGCGGCGTGTAGCGCAGGGCGTTGGCGAGCAGATTGCCCAGCACCTGGCCCAGCCGCTGCGCGTCGCCCAGCACGGTGGGTAGCCCTGCGGGCGCGTGCACCGTCAGCGCCACGCCAGCGGCCTCGGCCGTGCTGCCGAACTCGCGCACCACGGCGGCCAGCAGCGCGGCGGGTTCGAGCGGGGCTCGTTCGAGGGGCAGACGGCCGGCCTCGGCGGTGGCCAGGTCGCGCAGGTCGCCCACCAGGCGCGAGAGCAGCAGCGTCTCGTCATAGATCGGGCGCAGGGCGTCCACGTCGAGTGAGAACACGCCGTCTTGCAGCGCCTCGAGGTGCCCCTGCATTACGGTGAGAGGGGTGCGCAGCTCGTGGGCGATGTCGTTGACCATCTGGCGGCGGAGCTGCTCGTCGCGCTCGAGGGCCGCGGCCATGGCATTGAACCGATCGGCGAGGCGCCCCACCTCGTCTTGCGCCTGCACCGGCACGCGGTGGGCCAGGTCGCCGGCGCCGATCTGCGCAGCGGCAGTAGCCAGGGCGTTGAGGGGCCGCAGCGCGCGGCGAGTGAGCCACCAGCCCAGGCCGATGGCCAGCAGCGCGGCCAGCACGCCGGCCAGGGCGATGGCGCGGGCTACGCGGTTGCGAAACTCGGCCTCGGCGGCGCCCTCGCGCGGCACCAGATAGCCTACGGTGCGCCCCTCGGAGCGCAACGCGACGCTACGCCGCAGTGTGCCACGGCCCAGGCGCTCACCCTGCAGGTTGGCGCCCTCGGCGGCATCGGCAACCACCAGGCCATCGGCATCGGCCACGATGAGCCGCGCACCGGTCATGGGGCCCATCATACCCTGGCCCATGCCACGGCCGCGGCCCATACCGCCCGCCCCACCGCTGGCCGGAGCGCTGGCCGTTGCGTCTAGCAGCGCGCCAGCACCGGCCCACGAGCCCTCGCTGGCATAGTGCGCCTCGAGGGTTGGCGCCAGGGCCTGCATCTGCTGCGCGGCGCCAAGCGAGACATAGTCGCTGAGGCCCGCGCCGGCGGCCAGCGCCAGGCCCGCGGCCACGATGACCACGCCCAGCAGCACCGCCAGGGCCAGCGCCAGCGTCAGTTTGAGCGAGAGCGAAAGGCGTGAGAGCGGCAGGCGCGCCATGTCAGCCGTCCTCGGCCACGCGCTCGGCGGCCTTGTAGCCCACGCCGTGTACGGTGAGCACAAAGGTGGGGTCGCGCGGGTCGTCACCCAGTTTGCGGCGCAGGTTCTTGATGTGGCTGTCGATGGTGCGCTCATAGCCCTCATAGGCCTCGCCCTGGGCGGCCTCGACGAGCTGCAGACGGGTGAACACCCGCCCTGGCGCCGAGAGCAGCAGGCGCAGCACCTCGAACTCGCTGCGGGTCAGCTCGATGGGGGCGCCGCCGAGCGAGACGACGCGGCGGGCCACGTCGAGCGTCAGCGGCCCCAGGCGATAGAGCGGCTCGTCGGGCACGGCCAGCGGCCCCTGCGCGCGCCGCAGCACGGCACGCACGCGGGCCAGCACCTCGCGCGGCGAAAAGGGTTTGAGCACATAGTCATCGGCGCCCAGCTCGAGGCCGAGGACGCGGTCGGTCTCGTCGACGCGCGCAGTGACCATGATGATGGGCACATGCGAGCTGCGGCGCAGCTCGCGGGCCACGTCGAGGCCGTCCATGCCCGGCAGCATCAGGTCGAGCAAGATGAGGTCGGGCGCATCTTGTCTGGCGCGGCGCAGGGCCTCGGGGCCATCATACGCCACCGAAACGGCAAAGCCAGCGCGCTCGAGATAGCCGCGCAGCACGCGGACGATCTCGGGCTCGTCATCGACCACCAGAATTCGTTGCGGCATGGTGCGCTCCTCGCGTCAGGTCAGGCGGCAGCCTGGCCGCGGTAAAAACGGCGCGCATAGCTGCGGGCCACGCCGACAATCCAACGCCAGTGCAGGGCCACGTGCAGCAGCACCAGCGCGGCCAGGGCCAGCCCGCCCCAGTTGTGCAGCTGCTCCCAGCCGTGGCGGCTGAACAGGAAAACGCGGCCATAGCTGGGGTTGCGGCCGCCCTGGTAGCCGCCCGTCAGCACAAAGAGCAGCACGAGGCCCGAGGCCGTCTCGAGCAGGAAGAGTGCGGCGATGAGCAGATCGACGATGACATAGTAGGTGTTACGGCGGATGCGGCCCATTTTGGCTCCAATCGTGTGGTCAGTATCATGATGGGTGGTTATGTCACAACCAGAGCATAGCCACACGATATGTAGAAACGGTGGAGCCGCCATCGTGCTGCTGTGTGGGCCGCGCCGCGGCCAGAGACACACGTCAGCGGCGCGCCTAGGGGCGCGTGGGCGGCTCGTGGCGCCACTGCACGGGGCCGCGAAAGGCCTTGATGATCAGGCCAACCATGGCCAGCTGCGCCAGCAGGCGAATGATCTTGCGCCATCGCTCCATAGCACCACCTCACTGCAGACTGATGAGAACCGCGACACCCCGGCCGCGGCGAGTGCGGCTGCCGCGCGGCCAGCAGACGCCATTATTATAGCGCAGCCACCGGGCTGTGCACAGCACCCTGCGGGCGCAGCCGCCTGGCGATGATTATGCGGTAAATTTACGCCAGATTGCGCTTTGCCCGCAACCTTTTGCGCCAAAGCGTGTATCATGAGCGAGCGTCTGGCCACTGGCCAATGACGCCATCCCCCCATGAGGCAGAAAGGATCGACATGAAGCCACGTACAACGGTTTGCGTGATGGTATTGACGCTCGCGCTGGTGCTGCTGCCGGCGGCGGTGTGGGCCGACGACTGCGTCGGCATCGCCTCGGGGCAGATCAGCTATCCCCCCGGGCACTACTGGGCCGCCCAGCCGGTGGCCCGAGGCTATGACGCCTATGGGTTCAACTATCAGGCGCAGCGCTTTCGTGGCTGGTTCGTCAACAGCGAGCTGGGCTTTATGGGGCTGCCGCCCTATGAGGGCGACTATGCGGCCTACATCGCCGCCAACCCCGCCGCCGCCGCGCTGGGCGACCCGGCCGACCCGACCAGCTTTTGGTCGCTCAAAGACCTGCAGCTCGACATCAAGTGGAACGAGGCCTATCGCGCGCGCACCGATTGCGACGGCAACGGCTGGTTCGACCGCCACCCCGGCAGCAGCAGCTACATGGGCACCGGCGCGTGGTACACCAACCATGTCAGCGGCGTGTATCTGGGGCAGAGCTACCGCTCGTTCTCAAAGGTGGTGGCCGTGCCGGCCGACGCGGTGTTGGCAGGCGGCCTGTGGTACGCGGCCGACGGGCGCGAGCTGGGCTATGCCGTGCCCGACGTGGCGCCTGGCATGGCCGGCGTGTTTGACCTGCAGGCCGGCGTGGGCCTACTCTACAAGGGAGCGCCGGGCCTGGGGCGCTGACCGAGAGAACCGCAGAGGGCCGACGGTTGCGGCGCGGGCTCTGGACCTGCGCCGGGGAGCACGCCTATGGCAGTGTGGCCGCAGATCAGGATCACCGTGCTGAAAAAGAACTTTGACCCCGAGCTGGCGCAGGCCTATCGCAAGCCCGAGGCGCGCAAGTCGCCCTGCAACCTGTTCGAGGTGGGCCAGGTGTTCATGGTCGATGGGTTTGCGGGGCAGCCCGCCGACTGGCCGTGCGGCTGGGCCTGGAACGACATCCACCGCGTGGTGACGGCGCTCACCGTGGGCGGCGACTTTGGCGTGTGGATGCAGAACCCCGCCGAGTTCATCACCTGCTGCACCGATGGCATCAAACCGGTGGTGTTCAAGGTAGAGCGGCTGCCCTGAGCCCGCGAGACAACGGGCGGGCCATAAGGCGCACCTTAACGATTTTTACGGTATGCGCGCCAGGCCCGCGCCAGCAGCGGCTAGAACGGGGCCGAAGGCGCGTTTTGACGAATATGCGCCATGCGCCTACACTTGGCTTTGCTTGAGAATAAGTAAAGATAAGCTCGCGTCTACACGGTAGAATGTGAATCTCCAGACGATGCACGCCGTCTGCATACGCCCCCTTGCTGAAGTAGCACATGGAACCCAGGCTAGCGCAGCACAAATCGCAGCGGCTGATGCAGATCAGCCAACTACTCTATCGCCATCCCCACGGGCTGACCACGCGCGAACTGGCCGGCCTCTGTGGCGTTGACCAGCGCACCATCCAGCGCGACCTGGCCGACCTCGAGGACATGAACATCCCCATCTGGGATGACGAGGGCTCGCCGCCGCGCTATGGCATCCTCAGCGGCTACTACATCCCGCCGATCCACCTGCGGTTGCCCGAGGCCGCCTCGCTCTACCTGGCCGGGCGGCTGCTGGCGCGCTATTGCGACCACTGCGACGCCCACGCGGCGGCCGCGCTGGCCAAGCTGGCAGCGGTGTTGCCCGAGGCGCTGGCAGAGCCCCTGCAGGCGTCGGTGCAGCGGCTGGCCACGCGCAATGAGGACCGCGACTATGAGCAGGTGCTCGAGACGCTGGTGACGGGCTGGGCCACGCAGCGCGTGGTGCGGCTGCGCTACTGGCGCGTGGGCGGCGAGCA
>JAAYDS010000210.1 GCA_012729155.1 Chloroflexota bacterium
CAGAGCGCAACCCCACGCCTTGTTGAGCGTACAATGAGTGCTAGCGATCTGTGATGAGGAGTGTGACTGATGAGAACGCAACGTTCCGCCGACTCGATGGGGGCGGGCATCTTGCTGATCGGGCTCGGGTTGGTGTTCTTGCTGCGGCATCGCATCGACTTTTTGCCCTGGGTGTTGGCGGTGATCGCCGTGGCGCGGGTGCCTGCTGCCCTGGCCGGCGACGGTGGCTGGAATGACTGGCAGGCTCCTTTTTGGCTGCTGGGCTTGGCGATCCTGTTCGGCACCGGTATGCTGTGGCCTGGCATTCTTGTGCTGGCTGGCGTGAGCATGCTGCTGCGCGCGGCGGCTGCCAAGGTTGTGGCCTCTGAAGAGCAACAGCTGGCCGATGAGCCGGTGACTGTGGCTCCCATTCCCTCGGTGACGAGGTCTGCGCCACCGCCTGTGCCCGATGAGGGTGATGTCAACGCTGATGAGGCATCTGAAGGCGTGGTTGGCGAAGTGTGGGCTCCTGCGCGTGAGACATCGCCGCTCAGCAGCGCTGATCTGCAGGCGCTGGAGCAGGAGTTGGTCGGCCAAATCGAGGGTGAGACACAGGCCCAGGTGCCAGCGCCCGAAGAGACGCCTGTGGCCAAAGCAGAATCAGAGCCCGAGACGCCCTGGGTGGATCGGGCTGACGATGCCTCGGACGACGCCATCGTCCAAGTATGATCGCACATGGCAGATGGCCAGAGCCACCATCGACGCGGGGCTCTGGCCGTCTGCTATATGCGAATGCTGCTGACGAGCACGCTATCTCGACCTCAGGTCGATGCGAGAAAGACGTTGACATCCGATTTGCCAGTTGATATACTGGACATGCTTGCGACATAGGGACTGTCGCGCATGGCGTTGGCGCCATACCTACTCTATTCCTCCAACGTCTCGTTGCGCTTGACAGTTACCATCGTAAGCAGCTAATCTCTCGTGAGCCACGGGGAGACGTCTTTCCCTGATTGGTCTCAAGCCTGTGACAAGTAGATCTCTGGAGGGAGGCGCGATCGAGCACAAGAGGCAGATAATTCGCTCTCAAGCATTGTCTGAATAGCATCCCTGGAGGAAAGAAATGAGTCTGGAAAAGCTGTCCCGTCGCAGTTTTTTGATCGCAAGCGCCGCCACCGGCCTCGCCGCTGCCCTGGCAGCGTGCGCGCCCAAGGCCACGCCGGCCCCGGCCGCTGAGGCGCCCGCTGAGCAGCCCGCCGAAAAGCCGGCTGAGCAGCCCGCCCCTGCCACGCAAGAAGAGTTCACCGTGCGCTTTATGTGCCGCGCAGGCGCTCGCAACATCCCGACCTATGAGAAGGTCATCGCTGAGGACTTTATCCCCAACAACCCGGGCATCAAGGTTCAGATCGAGCCGGCGCCCGATGGCTGGGTTGAGAAGCTGCTGGCGCAGATGATCGCCGGCACCGCCGTGGACCTGTTCCAGGCGTGGGGCAACATCTTCTTCAACTGGGTCGAGCGCGACCTGCTGCTGGACTGCCAGCC
>JAAYDS010000211.1 GCA_012729155.1 Chloroflexota bacterium
CCCGAGGCTCGGTTGCGACGACTACCTTGGACGAATCATCATCGCGCGGCGCCCCCGACAAGTGCTGTTGCACCAACTCGTCACGCAGACGATGCCCAAGCCCTGGCCCCTGCGGCAGGCGCAGGTGCCCACGCTCGATACGCTCAGCCGGCTCGACGAGGGCAGCCCGCCAGGGCACCTCGCCCCAGGCATACTCTACGATCAGCAGGTTGGACATCACGGCCGCCACGTGGGCCGTCGCAGCAGTGGAGACGGGCCCCGCGGGGTTGTGCGGCGCCACGAGCAGATGCCGCATGCGAGCCGCCTGGGCGATGGCGAGCGTCTCGGCGACGCCGCCATCATGTTTGACGTCAGGCATCAGAATATCCGCCACTCGATCGCACAAGAAGGGTGCAAACCCCTCGAGCGCATAGCAGCTCTCGGCCGAGGCGATGGGCATGGGCAGGCGAGCAGCCAGCTGCCCGAGCTGGCACGGTATGGCGGATGGCACCGGCTCCTCGAGCCAGGCCAGATCGAGCGGAGCCAACGCGAGACCCACCTGCAACGCTTCGGAGGGTTCCATGCGCCCGTGACAGTCGACCATCAGCTCGACGTCGGGGCCGATAGCATCACGCACAGCTTCCACTCGCTCGACACCTGCGCGCCATGTGGCCCTGGGCCCGGTTCGTCGATGAGAGGGCGTGCGTAGTTCGTCAAACGGCGCCAGCTTGATCGCGTCAAAGCCCTCGCTCACCGCGGCAGACGCAGCACGTGCAAAGCCCTCGGGACTACGGTCGCGCACGTGACGGTTAATGTTGGCATAGAGGCGTAGCGTGTCACAAGTCGCGCCGCCCAGCAGGCTGTGGATCGGCACGCCCAGCGACTGCCCCAGCAGATCCCACAGGGCCTGCTCGATGGCACTGGCCGCGGTCTGTACGGCGCGCCCAGCAAGTGGGCTGTGCAACAGAGGCCAGAGTCGGCGAATCTGTCGTGCGTCGTGACCGGCGAGACGCTGCTCGAACTGCTGCACGGCCAACACAACCTGTCGGTCGTTGGAGCCGTGGCTGGCTTCGCCCAGACCCACCAGCCCCGCATCGGTGTGCACCTGCACGAACACCCAATCTCCTCGCGGCGAGACGTGCACAACGATTGCTTCGATCTGCGTGATCCGCACCGGCCACCTCCCTGCCCTTGACAGACATGCAGTATAACGCCAATAATGTCCGCTGCGAAACACTGTCCCCAGAGACCCGCACAGAGGGAGTAGAGCGATGCCCAACTGTAGCTATATGATCGGCAAGCACCCACTAACCGGCTGGGAGACCATGACGCTGCATTGCGAGGGCGAGCTGGCCACGACAGCCACCTTTACGCCACAGGTGGGCTGCAACCTGCTCAGCTTTGACGTCGCTGGCCGAGAGTATCTCGTGGCGCTCGACCAGACCAGCACCCAACCAAGCGTCCTGGGCACACCGGTGCTCTACCCAACGCCCAACCGCGTGCGCGATGGCATGATGACGTTCGGCGAGCGCACCTTCACTTTTC
>JAAYDS010000212.1 GCA_012729155.1 Chloroflexota bacterium
AGGCTGAACGTGGATGTGCTGTTGCGTGGGGGCACCGTGGTGTCTATGGACGCCGAGCGCCATGTCTGGATGCCCGGGTCGGTCGCCTTATGCGGTAGGGAGATTGCCAGGGTTGGTTCGGTCGATGAGCTTGATAGGGACTGCCAGGCCGCTCGGGTGATCGATTGCAGCGACCATGTCATCATGCCCGGGCTCATCAATACTCACACACACATGCCCATGAGCTTGCTGCGCGGGCTTGCCGACGATTTGCGGCTCGACGTGTGGCTCTATGGCTATATCCTTCCCGTAGAGCGAGAGTTTGTGACGCCCGAGTTCTGCTTCTTGGGCACCAGCCTGTCTTGCGCAGAGATGCTCTGTGGTGGCACTACTACGTTTGCCGACATGTACTATCACGAGGAAGAGATCGCCTGGGCCACCATCGAGGCCGGCATGCGCGGCATTCTGGGCGAGACTATCGCCAAGTTCCCCACGCCCGATGCGCGCAGCTACGAGGCCAGCCTGCGCTACTGCCAGGAGATGATGGAGCGGTTCAGCGGGCACCCTTTGATCACGGCGGTCCCCGCTCCGCACTCGCTGTATATGACCACCGAAGAGATGCTGCAGGAAACAGCAGCCTTGGCGCGAGCATACGGCGCCATGCAGCTCATCCATATCTCTGAGACGGCGGGCGAAGTCGAGGCATGGACTGCGCAGACGGGCATGCGGCCAGTGCGCTGGCTCGAGAGCAAGGGGTTGCTCGAACAGCCCGTATTGGCCGCGCACTGCGTCCACGTCAATGCCGAAGAGATCGGCATCATGGTACGCCACGGGGTTGGCGTGGCGCACAACCCCAGCAGCAATCTCAAACTGGCGAGTGGCATTGCTCCTGTGGCCGAGATGCTGGCCCAGGGCCTGGCCGTGGGGGTGGGCACTGATGGCTGTGCCTCCAACAACGACCTCGATATGTTCGAAGAGACGCGGCTGGCGGCACTGCTGCCCAAGGGCATCAGCGGCAGTCCCACCGTGGTGCCTGCCGCAGAGGCGGTTGCCATGGCGACGATCTTGGGGGCGAGGGCGCTGGGCCTCGAGCATCGTATCGGCTCGCTCGAAGCTGGCAAGCTGGCCGACGTGATTGTCGTCAGTCAGCGCAGGGCGCATGCGGTTCCCCAGTTCAGCACCACGGGGCTCAATGTATACTCGCAGCTCGCCTACACAGCAGCAGCTACCGATGTGCGCGATGTGTTCGTGGATGGACGTCAGGTGGTGTCCGATGGTCGCGTTTTGACGATTGACGTACCACAGGTGCTCGGGCGCGCCCGTTCGCTTGCCGAACGGATCAATCGCTTTTTCGTCGAGCGCCAGGAGAGCGTCCTCGACAAACTCGTCGATATCGGCGGCGTCGAGCAGCAAGAGACCTTTGAGGTGCAGGCCAAAGCGGTGCTGACCGACCGTGGCGCCTTTGACGCTGCGCTCAAACATGAGCGGGTTCATGTGACCAGCCAGACGCGGCGCGAGCAGTACGATACGTACTTTCATTTCGCCGATGCCTCTCAGGGCCGACTGCGGTATCGCGAGGATCTGGTGATCCGCTCGGATGGGTCCAAGGAACCGATCTATACCCTCACCTTGAGTGGCCCCGCCCGTGAGGCCGAATACGAACACAGCGTGGTGTTATCACGCTCGCGCTTTACAGCGCCGGCGCACCAAAGCCTGCGCTTCTACCGCGAGTACTTTGGCCCCATCCGCGAGACCGAGGTGAGCAAGGTTCGTGAGCGCTTTCACATCCGCTATCGAGGCGTGGATTTCGCTGTGAATGCCGATTACGTCACAGCACCAGCGCTCGATCAACGCTATATTGAGATCAAGAGCCGCACCTGGTCTGAGCAGGATGCGGAACGCAAGGCCTCGATGATCGGTGAGTTGCTGCATATCTTTGGCGCTACCGATGAGGATATGGTACTCGGCGAGTACCCGGACCTGATGAGTTAGTCTCAGCCGACTGGTCGGCACCAAACGAGGGGGTGTGGCTTGATTGATGCACAAGAGGTGATGGGTCTGCGGCGGACCGCGGCGCTGATGCGACGGCACATCGTGGCGATGATGGGCGCTGATAAGGCGCATCACTTTGGCGGCTCACTGTCTGCAGCCGACATCATGACGGCGCTCTACTTTCACGCCATGCGTTACGACGCATATGACCCTTCCTGGTCGGGGCGCGATCGTTTTGTAATGAGTAAGGGCCACTGCGTGCCCGCCCAGTATGTGGCGCTGGCCATGCTGGGCGTCTTTTCGGTTGATGAGCTCAAGACGCTCAAGCAACTGGGTACGCGCTTGCAGGGCCATCCTGCAGCGCATTTACTGCCCGGCATTGAGGCCTGCACGGGCTCGCTGGGCCAGGGGCTGTCGTTTGCGAATGGTCTGGCGCTGGCCGCACGCATCAAGGGTGAGTCTTATCATGTGTACTGCCTCATGGGCGATGGTGAGACGCACGAGGGCCAAGTGTGGGAGGCCGCACGCTCGGCGGTGCAGCAGCGATTGGGCAACCTCACCGCCATCATCGATCGCAACCGGCTCAAGGCGATGGATCGCTCTTACCAGGCAGACGATCTGGCAGCGCTGCCAGACAAGTGGCAAGCCTTTGGCTGGCGCGTAGTGCAGGTCGACGGGCACGATATGTCTGCCCTCGTGCACGCTCTTGACTGGGCACGAACGCAGTCTCGCGGCCCCGCACTCATCATCGCCGAAACCATCAAAGGCAAGGGCGTTTCGTTCATGGAAGACCAGCCCGCCTATCACAATGCTGCGCTGACGGCAACGCAGTTCGAGGCGGCACTGCAAGAGCTGGATCGTGCCCTGGCCGGGCTGGAGGACCAAGCATGAGCGAGCTGTACCAGACCCGTTTTGTCTACGGAGAAGCGCTGGCAGAGGCGGCTGAGTGCTATAGTGAGGTGGTGGCGCTAGATGCCGACCTCTACACGTCTACCCGCACTGTGACGGTGAGGGAGCGTTTCCCCGAACGGTTTCTAGACCTGGGTATCTCAGAGATGGACATGGTGAGCACGGCAGCCGGCCTGGCTGCCTCGGGCCTGGTGCCCTTTGCGAACTCGTTTGCCATGTTCATCACTGCGCACTGCTACGATCAGATTCGCATTCAGATCTGCTACCCGAGCCTGCATGTGATCCTCGCGGGTTCGAGTGGTGGGTTGACGCAAGGGCCCGATGGCGCCAGTCACCAGTCGCTCGAGGATGTAGCGCTGATGCGGGCGCTCCCCAGTATGACTGTGCTGGCGCCGGCCGACGCCATCGAGACGCGCGCCATGACGCTGGCGGCCGTGCGAAGCATTCGCGGCCCGGTCTATCTGCGGCTGGGGCGCTATCCTGTGCCCAATGTACTGCCGTCAGGCTACACCTTTGAACTTGGCAAAGCGACGTGGTTGCGCGAGGGCGCCAACGTGGCACTGCTGGCCTATGGGCATATGGTCTGGGCTGCGCTGCGCGCCGCTGACCTGCTGGCCACACAGGGCGTCCAGGCGAGTGTCGTCAACATGTCTACGATCAAACCCCTGGATACCACCGCCGTACGACGGGCAGCCACGGCATCTCTGGTGGTCACGGTTGAAGAGCACAGCATCGTCGGTGGTCTGGGCAGTGCGGTGGCAGAGGTGCTGGCTGAGATGCCAGTACAACACGCACGCGGACGGTTGTTGCGGCTGGGCACTCGCGACGTCTTTGGCGAATCAGGTCTGGCTGATGAACTACTGGCCAAGCATGGGCTGACGCCCGAGGGCATCTCTGCCGCGGTGCTGGCGGCGCTATAGAGTCTATGTTGAACGAGTAGAGAGGCCTTTGCCGATGGCCCTAAGCGATGCTACACTCGATTCTCGAGGCACAATCGGGGCGAGGCGATGAACACTCTGGCACTGACCCGCAAGTGGCGCGCCCAGACCTTTGATGGCATCCTGGGCCAGGAGCATATCACCCGTACGCTGCAGCGCCAGATCAAGGCGGGGCGGGTAGGTCATGCCTATCTGTTCTCCGGTGTGCGTGGCACAGGCAAGACGTCGACGGCACGCATCCTTGCAAGAGCCATCAACTGCGTCGGGAACACCGCTGACCCGCCGTGCAACCAGTGTGAGGTATGTCGCACTATGGCTGCAGGTGCTTCGCTCGATCTCATCGAGATCGACGCGGCCTCGAACCGGGGCATCGATGAGATCCGTGAGCTACGTGAGCGGGTCGGCTTTATGCCACAGCAGGGCCGCTATCGAGTCTACGTCATCGACGAAGTGCATATGCTTACCAACGAGGCATTTAACGCACTTCTCAAGACCCTGGAAGAGCCGCCCGCGCATGTCATTTTCGTGCTGTGCACCACCGAGGCCCATCGCCTGCCCGACACGATCCTCTCGCGGTGCCAGCGGTTTGAGTTTCGGCGTGCGGCACAGCATGTGGTGGCCCAAAAGCTGCGCTACATCTGCGATCAGGAGGGCCTGCACGTCTCTGACGAGGCATTGGCTTACCTCGCGCGGCGAGGCGCCGGTAGCTTTCGTGATGCAGAGAGCCTGCTCGACCAGGTGGCGGCCTATGGTGCCGGTGATGTCTCACTCGAGCTAGCACAGTCTGTTCTAGGGGCGGTTCCCTATCAGCTGGTGCTGGGCGTTTCGCGCGCGCTAACGATCGGCGATGTGGCTGGAGGGCTGCGCGCAGTAGCCGAGGCGTTCGATAGTGGGGCCGACGCGAGACAGCTGCTGGGCAGCATCATCGAGCAGTTACGGGCGCTCTTGCTCATGCGCGTGGGCACCAGCGATGAGGGCTTGCTGGTCTCGCAAGAGGAGGCGCTCGAGCTCAGGTCGTTGATCGCCATCCCCGCCTTTTCGCTGCGACGGTTGGTGCAGGGCATCCGTCTGTTCAGCGAGGCCAGTGAGGCGTTGCGGACGGCGGCCAGACCCGAGATCCCACTGGAGCTGGCGCTGGTGGAGGCGATCGCCATTGACGGTGGCGAGTTGGCACCTGGCTCACCTGCACCATCTGCGGGTGTGGCCCCCTCGAGCACATCAGTGCACTCAGAGACGCCGACGCCTCAGCCAGCGGCCGTCGAGCCGACGTCTGCGCAGGCCGCTGGCACAGGCCAACCAGACGCGCGCCCCGTGGCCGAGAGAGAGCGCGAGGCCGCTGAGGAGCAGCTTGACGTGCCCGAGAGCAGCTCTCGTAACGCGGCAGCGCTTGATCATGAAAGTGGCACAGCCCCATCGGAGCAAGCGCCACGAACTGCGGCTGCGAAGCGAACCCTGAGCCTGGATGTGGTGCAGGGCAACTGGTCGCGCGTTGTGGCACGTATGCGGGCGCAGAACCCGCAGCTGCAGGCGGTGCTGCGATCTGTTTATCCCACTGGGGTAACCGGCGATCTGGTCACGCTGGCGTGTGAATCGGCCTTTCACCGCGATCGCCTGTCGGATGATCGTCGCCGCGAACAGGTGGAGCAGGTGCTCAGTGATGTACTGGGCACGGGGTGCCGTGTCCAGTGCGTAGTTGACCGCGATGCGCGGGCGCGTCAGCAGGGTAGTGAGGGCGGGGGAGGCAAAGGGTTGTTCGCCGAGTCAGATGCCCAGGAGGCGCAACGGCAACAGCTACTCAACCATCCTGCCGTCAGAGACCTGACCGAACGTGGTGGGCGGGTGCGTCGCGTTGAACTCGACGCCGATCAGGATTCATAGCAGGGAGGCGGGATATGGCGAGCAAAGGCAAACGGCGGTTCAACGCGCCGGTGGGCCGACCGGGCAACATGATGCGCCAGCTCGAGGAGCTGCAAAAGCAGATGAGCGAGGCACAGGCCGCGCTTGAGGAAGAGACGGTAACTGCTTCGGTGGGCGGTGGCGCAGTGACCTTGGTGATGAGCGGTGCCCAGGAAGTCAAGTCGATCACCATCAAACCCGAGGCGGTCGATCCTGAGGATGTGGAGCTGCTTCAAGACTTGCTTGTGCTGGCATTTCGCGAGGCGCGCGACAAGGCGGCCAAGCTGACCGAGGAGCGAATGGGGCCATTGGCCGGCGGGCTCGAGATGCCGGGGCTGTTCTGATGTCGGCCACACCGCGGGCGGTGACGCGCCTGGTTGAGGCATTCAGTCGATTGCCAGGCATTGGCCCCAAGACGGCCTCGCGGCTGACCTACTTTTTGTTGCGAGGCAACCAGCAAGAGGCGCTCATGCTGGCTGAGGCGCTGCAAGCGCTGCATGCACAGACGCAGCTCTGCTCGGTATGCTGCAATATCAGCGAGAGCGATCCGTGTGATGTGTGTGCCGATGATCGGCGTGACGGAGGCATCATCTGCGTAGTCGAAGAGCCGCTGGATGTGCTGGCTATCGAGAATACCGCAGCATTCCGTGGCAGATACCATGTATTGCACGGGCATCTTTCACCGATGGAGCGCGTGGGGCCTGACGAATTGCGCATGCGCGAGCTGGTAACTCGGGTCGAGGCGGGTGGCGTGGATGAAGTGATCGTCGCCACGAACCCGACGTTGGAGGGGGATGCTACGGCTGTATACCTTACCAGGCTGCTTTCGCCGCTCAAGGTACAGGTCACGCGCCTGGCGCTTGGGCTGCCGCGTGGCGGTGATGTGGAGTATGCCGATCGGATGACGCTCTCCGAGGCGATTGCGGGAAGGCGCGAGATCTCGATTTGACAGCCTCAGGCATATAGCTAGAATACGCCCCTGTTGCCTCTGAGTGAGTGCAACACCGCGGAGAAGCTGATGCGGTCGGTCGAGGTGTAAGCCACCCCGAGCAAGACACAAAAACAGCAATAAACCGCGATTTGACAAGCAGTCAGTAGTAGGATATACTGGCCAACGCACCTTGAGAGGGGTGCGGAGCGCACCTTAACAACTAAAGAGTGACAAGTGTCCTGAGAAGCGGCCGGATAAGGCAAAGGAA
>JAAYDS010000213.1 GCA_012729155.1 Chloroflexota bacterium
CACGTCATCTCACGTCGTGGATTCTTGCGCAACGCTGCGCTCGTGGCAGCAGCGGCGCTGGCGGGCTGTGCGCCCAAAGCCACCCCTGCGCCAGCGGCTGAGAAGCCGGCGGCTGAGCAGCCCGCGGACGAGCAGCCCGCGCCGCCAACCGCCACGCCTCAACCGGCCGCCCCTGCGCCCAAAGAGCGCATCCCCATCCAATACTGGCTGTTCTGGAACCAGCCCTCGGCGTGCGAGGCGGCCTGGCGCGCCACCGATGAGTGGCAGCAGATGGAGGCCGACGGCCTCGACATCGAGTTTCGCACTGGCGCCGGCGGCGATGCGGGCAAGACCGCCGTCGCGGCGGGCACCCCGCCCGATGTGGGCTGCCTGGGCCCGCAGCTCGACTTTGCCCTGGGCGGTGTGCTGCTCGACCTGAACCCCTTTGTCGACGCCAGCGACAAGATCAGCCGCGACTCGTTCTTTACTGAGAGCTATGAGAACGCCTCGTGGCGCGATATGCAGTTCGGCATCCCCGCCATGGAGTGCTATGTGCGCCTGGGCCTGGACTATAACGAGCGCATGGTGGGCGAGGCCGGGCTCGACCCCGACGACCCGCCCGAGACCTGGGAAGAGCTGTTCGAGTGGCACGAAAAGCTGACCAAGTTCGACGCGGCCGGCAACCTGCTGCAGTTCGGCATCGACCCCTACGATGCCATGGGCGGGCCAGGGCCACACTATGCCTCGGCGTGGACCGTGTCGATGCTGTGGGACTTTAACGACTGGTGGAACCCCACCGATGCCAGCATCACCATCAACAACGAGCGCTTTGTCGAATCGCTAGAGACGTGCGCCGAGTTCATCCGCCTGATGGGCGTAGACAACCTGGCGGGCGTGCGCTCGGTCGAGGGGCAGGGCACCTGGGGCGGGTCGTATAACGCCGAGGTGCAGGCGATGATCATCGAGGGCTACTGGCACCCGGGCGAGACGGCCAAAGAAAAGCCCGAGGTGTCGGTGCTCAACCGCGCCAGCTGGGTGCCGGTGCCGGCCTGGCGGGCGGGCGACAAGGTGCAGTGCTACACCAGCCACGCCACGTCGCTCTATCGCGATGGCACCCACGCCAAAGAGGCCTTCCCCGTGATAGAGTTCCAGCAGAGCAAGGCCCATTGCGACATCGCCTTTGCCGAGATCGGCTGGCTGCCCGCGCTGAAAGAGTACATCGCGGGGGTCGAGCCGATCTTCCCCGGGCTGGACTTTTACCTGCGGTCGGCCTCTGAGGCGACGCACCGCTACACCGACCCGCGTATGCCCATCAGCACCTTTGTGGGCGACCAGTTCTATGTCTACCGCGAGCGGGTCTATCGCGACGAGATGACCGCGCAAGAGGCGGCCGACGCCATCCAGCAGGCGGTGGAGCAAGAGTGGGTCGAATCTGGCTGGGCCGAAAAGTGGGGCGCCTGAGCCACCAGCGCCTGAACAGGCATTCTCTGGCTGTCTCCCGGGAATCGTGGCCGGTTCCCGGGAGGCCGTTGTCGAGGAGGTGAGATGAACTTTTACGAGCGGCTGCACGCCGTGCTGCACGGTGGCGAGCCCGACGCGGTGCCCTTTGCGCCCTACGACAACCTGGTGCCGCGCGGCGGGTTCGAGCGTGAGCTGGCCGACCGCGGCATGGGCCTGCTAGACCGGCACTCGGGCGGCATCTGGTCAGAGATGCCCAACGTCGAGATCGACACGCGCAGCGAGGGCAACGTGGTCACCACCACCTACCACACGCCCGTGGGCGCCGTGTACACCCGCAGCAAGACGCACCTGGGGCGCATCGCCGATGGCGCCACGGTGCAAACCGAGGGGCTGATCAAAGACGTCAAGGATTTCGATGCGGTGATCTACATGGTCGAGGACACGGTCTATCACCTCGACCCTCGGCCCGTCCTCGAGGCGCAGCGCCACTGGGGCTCGCACGGCTACCTCAGCCAGGCGGGCTTTGGCGTGCCTTACGAGGCCACCCTGGGCTTTTTTGGGGGCTATGCGGGTATTCCGGCGTGGATCTATGCCCAGAACGACCATCCCGACGAGTTTGCGGCCCTGGTGGCGGCGGTAGATCGCCGCGAGCGCCGGCGCTTTCCGCTGCTGCTGCAGTTGCCGGGCGATCTGGTGGCTTGCGGCAGCGTCGACGGCAACTATGGCCCTGCGCGCTGGCGGCAATACGACCTGCCCTACTATCAAGAGTTCGTGCCCCAGCTGCAGGCCGCGGGCAAGATCGTCTCGATCCACGCCCACGCCTCGAACAACCTGGCCTATGCCGACCTGTTGCGCGAGACGGGCGTCAACGTGGTCGAGGCGTTCACCCCGCCGCCGGTGGGCGACCTCTCCATCGCCGAGGCACGCCGACGCTGGGGGCCCGACGTGGTCATCTGGGTCAACTTTCCCGAGACGGTGTTCTACTATGGCTATGAAGAGACCCGACGCTATACCATGGACCTGATCAAGAGCGACGCGCCGGGCAACCGGCTGGTGATCGGGTTCACCGAGATGGGCACCTATGGCATCACCGATGCGGAGAGCGAACGCTTGTTCAAGGCGGGGTTCCGCGCCGTGGTCGAGGCCATCGAGACCTGCGGCGCCTACCCCGTGAGAGCATAGAGCGGAGGTCTGGGAGAGATGGATTTTGCAGAACGGATGCAGGCGGTTCTGACCGGTGGCGAGGTGGATCGCGTCCCTGTGATGAGCCTCGAGAGCATCATGCCGCGCGGCGAGCTGGAGCTGGGGCTGCGGCGCCGTGGCATGGGGCTGTGCCTCTCGCGGCCGGTGGTGTGGTGCGAGCACCCCCACGTGGACGTAGACGTGCAGACGGTGGGCGATATCAGCACCATGACCTACCACACCGCGCGGGGCGACCTGACGCTCCGGCAGCGACAGCACCTGGGGCGCCTGGCCGATGACGCCAGTTGCGACCTGGACGGACTGGTCAAGACGCCCGACGACCTGGACGCCGCCATCGCCATGGCCGAGGACGCGGTGTTCCATGTAGACGCCAGCGCCTACAGCGATACCGCCTTTGAGATCGGCACAGACGGCATCGTGCGCTGCGATGGCCCGCGCTCGCCCTATGAGCTGAGCTGCGAGCTGCTGGGCTATCGGCCGGGGATGGTCAACGCGCACCAGGTGCTGACGCACTGGCACCAGTTGCAGCAAGACGAGCCGACGCGCTTTGCCGCCCTGCTCGAGGCCCTTGCGGCGCAAGAGCAGCGCCGCGTCGAGGCGCTGATCGCATCGCCGGTGACGCTGGTGCGGCTGGGGCGCATCGACGGGCAGATCAGCCCGACGCAGTGGCGCGAGCGTGTGCTGCCATTCTATCAGCAGGTGACGGCGCAACTGCGCGAGGCGGGCAAGGTCTGCTCGCTGCACGCGCACACGCCC
>JAAYDS010000214.1 GCA_012729155.1 Chloroflexota bacterium
CAGCCGCCTGCCAGGCAGCCTCTGAGCCCGCCAATCCGCCGCCGATCACCGTCAGTCTGGTCATCACCCTCCTGCTCTTAATAAGACATGATAACACAGGCTGCGCGCTGCCTCAACTACGGGGTCAGATGCGTTGTGCTCGCCGCCCTCTCGCTCGCGACAACCTACTCTGTTGCGCTGACTCGCCTGCTGCCGGCGTGGAGAGACGGGGCCCAGAATGCGCTTGCCTGTGCTCTGCGCCTCTGCTATGCTAGCGTCATGGGTCTCTACGGTGCATGACAACGGGGAGGTTACCATGGCCGTGTTTGCCAATGCCGACGTTTTTGTGGCCACGCTGGACAGGATGATCGCCAATCTCAAGCAAGACGAGCGTTTTCTTGCGCGCATCGCCAACGCCAGCATGTCGATCGGGTGGAAGATCACTGACATCGCCGCCGAATACACCACCGCCATCGAGAAGGGAACGGTAACTGGTTCGGTGGGCGGCGCCGATACCGCTACCATCGCCGTCTCGTGCAGTTCAGAGGTGTTTGAGAAGCTCCTCACTGGCAAACTGAGTGGCGAATCTGCCTATATGACAGGCGCCATCCGCTTGCGTGGCAACGAGTGGACGGCCGAGTCAGCTGCTGCCTACCTCTACTACTTTGTGCCTGCCTACAAGACAGCGCGCGGGCTGGCCTGAGTCTCTTGCGGCTCTCACGCGATGCGCGCCGGCGCACGAGCAGCACACGATGCAGGGGGGATTGATGCGCCGCGGATATGGCCATATGGTGCTGGACGACTATGTGCGGCGGCTTCGCGAGCTGGACGCGCGGCGCAGTGAGCGCCTCGCTGACATCACCACGCCGGCGCTAGCGCGTGCCTATTGCGACGAGGTGCGCCGACAGGCGCGAGCCTGTCTGAGTCCTCTGCCCGAGCGCACGCCGTTACACACCCAGCGCACCGGACGGGTGCAGCGCGTGGGCTATACCATCGAGCTACTGACCTTTGAGAGCCGGCCTGGCGTGCTGGTCACGGCCAATCTGTATGTGCCCGCTGGCCTGTCGGCGCCAGCGCCGGCTGTTCTCGCGACCTGTGGCCACGCCGAGGCAGGCAAGGCCGAGCCTCGCTATCAGGCCTTCTGTCAGCGTCTGGCCGTGGCTGGTTTCGTGGTGCTTGTCTACGATCCCATCAATCAGGGCGAGCGCGATCAGTACTATGGGCTGGCCGACCGTGAGGCCGTGCGTGGCTGTGTGGCCGCGCATAACATGATGGGCAAGCAACTCGAGTTCACCGGCGATTGGTTCGGCGCCTGGCGTTTGTGGGATGGCATGCGCGCTCTGGATGTGCTTCTCTCGCGCCCCGAGGTGGATCCCTCGCGGGTGGGCGTTACCGGCAACTCGGGCGGCGGCACCATGGCCACCTGGCTCTTTGCCGCCGATGACCGGCTCACCATGGGCGCGCCGTCATGCTTTGTGACGACGTTCCTACGCAACCTAGAGAACGAAGAGCCTGCCGACGTAGAGCAGTATCCCCCTGGCGCCATCGCTCGGGGGCTCGAGATGGTCGATTTCCTCATCGGGCGCGCGCCGGCGCCGCTGATCTTGCTGGGCCAGCGCAACGACTTTTTCGATCGGCGCGGTTTCTTGCAGGCGGCATCAGAGGCGCGCCGCATCTATGAACTGCTCGGTGCTGACGACCGGTTTGATGCCCACCTGGGCGCCCATGGTCATGGCTATCACGATGACAACCAGGCTGCCATGGTGCGCTTTTTCGCACGGCAGGCCGGCCTTGGGGCGGCCACCGTTGCCGATGGCGACGGCCCGCTGCCAGCCGAAGCGCTCTGGGCCACGCCAGAGGGACAGGTGCTCGCCGTCGGCGCCACGCCTATCCCCAGGCTGATCGCAGCCCAATCTGCGGCCAGCCTGGCAACAGCCCCACCATTGCCCGCTGAGCGTCTGCCGCGCGTGCTGTCTCAGGTGCTGCAACTGCCGCCCCGGCTGGGTGTGCCTGGC
>JAAYDS010000215.1 GCA_012729155.1 Chloroflexota bacterium
ACGTCGTCGGCTTCGACGTCGTCGGCTTCGACGACCAGCCCTGGCCCCGCGGCGGGGCGCGGCTCGCGGTCGAGCAGGGCGCACAGCGCCGCCGAGATGAGCAGGTCGTCGTGCACGGTGGGGTCGGCCACGCCCCAGCGCATGCGCCGCTCGGGGCCGGCCACGGTATAGTCGGCGGCGGCCACCTCGCGCCAGAACTGGGCCTGCGCCGCCGCGGCCGGGTGGCCGGCGGGCAGCTCGGCGTGGTCGCTAAAGCGCCCCGAAGCGCACAGCCCGCGAAAGGCCCAGCCCAACTCTGACTTGGCGGTGGCGCTGAACACAAAGGGCGTCACGCGCGGGCCCAGCGCCTGCCGCAGATAGGCCGCCAGCCCCGCCCCCAGGCCGGTGGCATCGACCACCACGCGCGCCGCGCCCCACTGTTCGGCCAGCCGCGCGATGGCCCCCTGCACCTCGAGCAGGGGGCGGCCCGTCCACCAGTGGCGCGCCACCACACGGTAGCGTGGCAGCGGCCCGCCCCGCTCGACGGCCACGATGGTGATGGCCGTGCTGTCGCGCCGCGGCTGCTGCTGCCGCAGGGCGTCGTCGATGGCGCCGCGCTCCTCGGCCTCGCCGCCCACATCTACCAGCAGAGCGTACTCCTCGCCGGGCAGCGGGCCCGCCAGCGGTGGATGGCTGCCGCGCATCAGCGCCTGCGCCTCGGGCGGCAACAGGCCGCCGTCGCTGGCGATCTCTTGCAGCAGATATTGCGTCCTGATCAGCGGGTGGTCGGCGCCGAGCCGCGCGATCTCGCCTGCCACATACTGTTTATACTCAGGAACCTCGGCGGCTACCTGCTGCCAGCTCACGGTGAACACCCGCTGTTGGCCGTCGCGACGTTCGAGCGCCCTCAGCGCGCGCATGGTGCGCGCCAGCAGGGTCTGCGCCGTCCAGGCGGTGCCCCACAGCACGGTGGTGGCGGCGGTCGACGCGGCCATGGGCCTAAAGTCCTTGTCCCATTTGACCTCGTCGATATCCTGCGCCTCGTCGCCCTCGAGCAGGATGCTGGCGGTGGCGCCCACCACGTTGGCCTCTGGGGCCGCCGAGTAGAACGCCGCGCGGGCCTGGCCCACCCGCAGCATATGGCCCTGCTCGCGGCGCGGCGGGGGCAGGGCGGCGCCCTGCAACACCGTCTCGAGGCGCAGCAGGCTGTTGAGCGCCTGCGGCGTGAGGGTAGGGGCCGCCTTGACGATGGTGCCACCGCGCCGCCGGTGCAGGTTGAGCAAAAAGGCCTCGACCTGCGCGGCGGTCTCGTTCTTGCCGGCCTGGCGCGGCATCATCACCGCCAGGGTGAGGCCCTTGCGCCGCAGCACGCTGTCGACGATGGCCCGCGCCGGCGCCAGCTGATAGCGCCGCAACGGCCGCCGCAGCACCGCGCGGCTGAACAGGCCGATGTCGCTCATGGCGCGCACCAGGGCGCGCCGCCGTCGCTGCAGCTCGGCCTCAGTCAACAATCTGGCCATCGCGCACCTCTGTGGGGGCTGGGCGCTCTTCGTCTGGCGGGGCGGCCAGCAGCGCCTCGATCTCGTCATAGACCGACTGCATCAGCGCATCCAGCGCGCCGGCGTGCTCGCCGCGCAGCTCGGCGCGAGCGCGCAACAGTTGCACCACGCGGGTGGCCGAGTCGCTCCAGGCGCGCAGGAACTGCGTGGGGGTCACAGCGGCGTCGGGGTCGGCGTCGAGCCACTCTGAAAAGCGAGCGCGCGCCGCCAGCAGTTGGCGCAGCTCCTCGTCGATGACGGCCAGGGGGTCGTCGCCGGCACTGCCGGCGGCCTCTGCCGTCAGCGGCGCAGGCTTTGCCGTCAGCGGCGCAGGCTTTGCCGTCAGCGGCGCAGGCTTTGCCGTCAGCGGCGCAGGCTCTGGTGCGCGGGCCGCCAGGCGCAACAGGGGCAGCACGCGCTGCGCCTGCGACCCGATGGCGCGCGACGTCAGGTGAGACGAGCACAGCTCGTGGCCGTGCTTGGCCCAGGCCCTGCAGCCAGGCACCTGGCAGGGCCGCTTGTTGGGGTTGCGGGGCATGGCTCCTCCATACGAACATTTGTTCGTATGTCAGCATAGCATGCTCCCGCCGCGGCCGCAATGGGGAGCCCCGCAGGGGGACGTTAATATCGCCAAAAGCAGCGGCCCCGCGCCAGCAGGCCAGGGGGCCAACCGACGCGGGGCCTCGATCGCTGGCGCGGGCTATCGCCTCAGGCGCGCGCTGCCTGCTGTCGCGCGGCCCTGCGCCGCTCGAACAGTTTGCGCAGCTCATCGGCCGCGAACACCGAGCTGGTGATGAGCACGATCAGCCCCCAGTCGCCCCAGCTCAAGGGCACGGTGCCCAGCGCCGCCTGCATAAAGGGCACATGCTCGGCCAGCAGTTGCAGCACCACCGACAGCACGATGGCGCCCACCAGGTAGCGGTTCTTGAAGAGGCCCAGCTCGAACACCGACCGCTTGCGCGAGCGGCAGTTGAGCGAGTTGAACACCTGGAACATGGCCAGCGTGGTGAACGCCATCGTCTGCGCATAGATCAGGCTGCCACTGTTGCTGGCGCGCCCGAACATCCACAGCGTGCCGATGGCCATCAGGCTGGCCGTCATCAGCAGGTTCTGTACGATCTCTCGGTTGATGATGCGCGCTTGGGCGTCGCGCGGCGGCTCATCCATCACATCGCCCTCTTTGGGCTCCATCGCCAGGGTGATGTCGAGGATGCCATCGGTCACCAGGTTGACCCACAGGATCTGCACCGGCGTAACGATCAACCCCTTTGATGCGAACAGCACCAGCGAGGCCAGCAGCGTCAGGTTCTCGCCGATGTTGGTGGCCAGCAGAAACTTGACCACCTTGCGCACGTTCTGAAAGATGACGCGCCCCTCTTCGACGGCGTTGACGATGCTGGCAAAGTTGTCGTCGGTGAGCACCATCTCGGCCGTCTCTTTGGTCACATCGGTGCCGGTGATGCCCATGGCCACGCCGATCTGCGCGGCCTGCAACGCGGGCGCGTCGTTCACGCCGTCGCCCGTCATGGCCACCACGTGCCCCTGCCGCTGCAGGCTCTGGACGATGCGGTGTTTGTGCTCGGGCGCCACCCGCGCAAACACGGCCGTATGCTCGATCACCGCATCCAGCTCGTCGTCGCTCATCTGCTGCACCTCGGGGCCGGTGAGCGTCCTCTGCCCCGTGCGCAAAATG
>JAAYDS010000216.1 GCA_012729155.1 Chloroflexota bacterium
CGTGCTGGGCGGCGAGGACACCGCCATCGATACCTGCCTCTGTGATGACCAGCGGAATCACGAGGTCGTTATGGCGCAGATAGGTCTCGTACCAGTAGCGATAGCGCAGCGTTAGGGCCCCTGCCTCAGGGCTGGCGTCGATGCCTGGAATGCCATGGCCAACGCCGTCACGCATCGAGGGCGCAGCGTATTCATGCAACGCCAGGATGCCCTGATAATGCTTGGCGGCCATGATGGCCGGCAGAAAAGCCGCAAACTCGTCGGCCTCGGGCGTGCCTGTCGAAAAGTTGCCGATGGCGGCCTTGAGGCCGATATCGGCCAGGGCCAGCACGCGTGCGCTCTCAAACTCGGCATACCAGGCCATCTGCTCGGGGCCATCGATGCCGGGCTCGTTCCAGCCCAGCCAGTAGTCCACACCTGGATTAGCCAGATACTGCCCGGCATGGCCATCTACGAATGCCTGCGCGCGCTCGACGGGGTCGCCCGTCAATGTTTGGTCGACCTCTTCGAGGCGCCCGATGGTGATGGTATTGGGCGAGACCTCTTTGACGTCCGCAAGCCAGCCGAGATCGCCCACAGCGACAATGACGGCTGGCTGCGCCTCTTCGACAAGGGCCATGATGGCGGTATCGCTGTTGCGGGTAACGTGCAAGCCCAACTTGCTGCCCCTAGTGGGCTCGGGCAGAGTAAGCAACTCGTCGGACGGATAGGTGGCCATCTCTTCGGTGGCTACGATCTCCCACATGGTCGAGGTGCCCGTCTCGCCACAATCCATCAAGACAGCGCTCCAGCCTTCGCCCCAACTGAGCTCTAGTTGATGGCAACCATCTTCGATGGGACCCTCGTCATAGCGCAGAGCGATGCTCGCCGTCTGCCCTGGGTCGAGCAGGGGGATATCCCAGCTCTGGCTCAGTTCGACGTCGGGGTCGGGAGGAAAGTAGCGGTCGAGCACGAGGATATCGGCCAGGGGCCACGGAGAGAGGTTGCTGATGGTAAGGATGTAGTGATAGCTCTCTGCCAGCCACGAGGTAGCCTGCACCAAGAGAGCGCTTTGGCCTTCGGACGCGGGAAAAGCCACAGCAAAGACAAAGCCGGGCTCGATAACGCGATCATCCCGCTCGTCAGCGGCAACGGGCAGCACCATAGAGGCGAACAACGCCAGCAGCGTTGCCACCCAAAGGGCTCTCATTGCCAGGCTAGACCGACCGCTCGTCACAGAGTGTGCCCCCAAATACCGACGCGGTGACCCTACGGCCTTTTAGCATTATAGGTCCGCATTTTGCAGTGCGCAACCACTTTTTACACTGCATCATTGCGAGAGGTTGGCGCGCGATACCGCTCAGCCCAGGCGAGAGTGAGTGCCGTCACGTGGCTGGCCCCTGCCTCACGTAGAGCGATAGCACAGGCCGACAGCGTGGCACCAGTGGTGCAAACATCGTCGATCAAGAGCAGCCGCTCGCCGGCCAGCGCCTGGCGCACGGCAAAGGCGCCATCGACATTGGCCTGCCTAGCGCTGCGCGAAAGGCCCACCTGTGAACGAGTGTCTCGAGTGCGCTCTACCAAATCCAAGCTTGCGGCCCGGCCGCTGCACGCGGCCAGCGCCTCGGCCAGCAACACCGCCTGGTTATAGCCCCGTCGACGGATGCGTCGCGGGTGCAATGGCACGGGCACGATGAGGTCGATCTGCGCCAGAGCGTGGGGGCATGCTGTCATCATCAGCTCGGCCAGCGGCGCCGCCAACACCCGCATGCCCCCGTATTTGAGCTGGTGCACGACACGACGTACCAGGCCACGATGAGGCGCCACAGCCGCCAGAGTCGCAATGCCAGGCGGTGCGGGCAAAGCCGCCTGGCGTGCCTGCCGGAGCGCAAGGATGGCGTCACTGCACGCCGTGCAGAGCCAAGCCCCCATCTCGCCACACAGGGCGCAGTGAGGGGGCATCGCCAGATCGATCAGGCCGCGTAGCGGCGCCCGCCTGGCCCATGTCTGCAGGGTAGCCATCAGCCTCATATCCCCATTCTAGGCATCCTACGGTCCATGACGCAAGGGCTGTGCTTGCGCCGAGCGCAGGTCCCGACTACGCTTGAGCATCATATAGAGGAGGACGCGATGACGCGCATCAGCCTGTTGATCGCGATTCCACAGCCCCTGCGCGACCAGATCATGGATGGCGCCACGCTGGAGCGGGCGCGCACTCTGGCGGACGTCACCCTTAACGAGGCTGGGCGCAATTGGTCGGGAGAGGAGCTGGCGGCGCATCTGCCCGGGCAAGATGTGCTGCTGGCAAGCTGGGGGCTAGCACCGTTGACTGCAGAGGTGCTGGCCAGCGCCGATCGGCTGCAGTTGGTGGCCTATGCGGCTGGCAGCGTCAAAGGATGGGCAACAGATGCGCTCTTCGCCCGCGGCGTCAGGATCACCCATGCCGCCAGCCGCATCGCTGACTCGGTGGCCGACTATACGCTGGTTTTGGCGATGATGGGCCTACGCCGCCCGCAAGACTTTGATCGGCAGATGAAGGCGGGTGAGCCCTGGCCCAAGCCAGTGTGCCTCGACCAGTTTGAGATCTGCGGCAAGCGGGTAGGACTGCTGGGCTTTGGCTATGTGGGCCGACGCACTGCGGCGCTTTTCAGAGCGGTGGGCGCCGAGGTGACGGCCTATGATCCCTACGTGTCGGCAGAAGAGATGGCCACCAACGGCGTGGCCAAGGCAGCCTTGCGCGAGATATTGACCAGTTGCCAGATCGTTTCGGTGCACCTGCCCGTAACACCCGAGACGCACCACGTCATCGGCGCTGACGAGCTGGCGTTGCTGTCAGATGGGTGCGTTTTCATCAACACCGCACGCTCATGGGTCATCGATCAGGATGCCCTGCTGGCCGAGCTGCGTCGCGGGCGTATCTGGGCGGCGCTGGATGTATACGACCAGGAGCCGCTGCCGCGCGAGCATCCCTTCCGCACCCTGGACAATGTGCTGCTCTCGCCCCACGTGGCGGGCATGACGGCCGATTCTTACCTGGGGCTTGCGGCGACGATGGTTGCCGACATCGAGCGGTTCGTAGCAGGTTACCCGCTGCTATTCGAGGTGAGACAGGATAGCCTGGCCCGCATGGCCTAGTAGCGGGGGATGGGCCCCCAGAAAGGCATGTCGCATGACGACACGATTCAGTTCAGTGCTCAAATCCGAGGTCGAGACCCCCGCCCTTTGTCTGAACGCCGATGCCCTGGAGCGCAACATCGCGCGCATGGCCGCCTTTTTGGCCGACAAGCCAGCAGGGCTACGGCCCCATGCCAAGACGCACAAGTGCCCCACCATCGCCTGGAAGCAGCTCGAGGCGGGAGCGATCGGCATCACCTGCGCCAAGCTGGGCGAGGCCGAGGTGATGGCGCGGGCAGGGATCAAAGACATCTTGATCGCGAACCAGATCATCGGCGGCGCCAAGATCGCACGGCTACTGGCCCTGGCCAGCGAGACGAGGGTGATCACCGCCGTCGAGGATGCCGCGCAAGCCGCGCAGCTATCCGAGGCGGCCTGCGCGCGAGGCCTGCGTCTACGCACCATCATTGAGGTAGATGTGGGCATGGGCCGCTGCGGCGTGCTGCCAGGCGAGTCGGCACTGGCCCTGGCCAGGCAGATCGCACAACTGCCGGGGCTGCAGTTCGAGGGTGTAATGGGCTATGAGGGGCACGCCGTCATGGTGGTGGATCCTGAGGAGCGGCGCCGTGTGGCCGAGGCATCGATGGCGCAGCTGATTGAGACGGCCGAGCTGATACGGTCATCTGGTCTTCCTGTGAACATCGTATCGGCGGGGGGCACCGGCACCTGTGAGGTCAGCGGCTGCTATCCGGGTGTCACCGAACTGCAGTGCGGCTCATACGCAACCATGGACGCCAAGTACCGCAGCGTGGGCATCGACTATGAGCCCGCCCTGACGCTGGTCTCGACCGTCATCAGTGTGCGCGGCAGCGACCACGCGGTGATCGACGCGGGCGTCAAAGCTTTGAGCAACGACTTTGGCATGCCCGAGGTCATCAGCCCGATGGGGTGGGTAGTTGCGCGCCTGTCAGAAGAGCACGGCATACTGGAGCGACGAGAGGGTGGCGAGGCCCTGCATCGTGGCGACCGCGTTGAGCTGCTGCCCTCGCACGGCTGCACCACCATCAACCTGCACGATGCCTATACCGTTACGCGCGGTGACTGGGTGACGGCGCTCTGGCCCATCGCCGCACGGGGTGCAGTGCGCTAGGCGCCGGCGCCTCACAGGTACGCACCAGCGATGGCCGCTGATGGCCCACCGAGGCATCACGCTATGCCAGAGCAGAAGGCACACTGGCAAAGTGACCAGCGTCACGTTGAAGGCGCATGTAGACCGCAGGTTGTAATGAGCGCGTTGAGCGCGTCTGAAGGGTGCGCCTGCAGCAACAGACAACCCACGCTTGGCAGTAGCCAGAGCGTGGGTTGATCGTCTTGACAGCATCACAGTTGCAGAGCGTCGCCGATGCAAGCGAGCAGTCAGCTAGAAAAGGCGCAAAGACGGTAATCGAGAGCAAAGAAGGCGGAGGGGGTGGGATTCGAACCCACGGTAACGCAAG
>JAAYDS010000217.1 GCA_012729155.1 Chloroflexota bacterium
GCCGTGCCGCTGCTGGGCTTTATCGCCGCTGGCGAGCCCCTCCCTGTGCCAGACTCGGATATGAACCTTGATGAACTCGAGGATGTCGAGCTCCCCGCTGACCTGACCGGGTCTCTCGAGGGCGTCTATGCCCTCGTGGTCCGCGGGCAGTCAATGGTCGATGCCCTCATAGGCGATGGCGATATCGTCATCATGGATCACGATGCCAGCATCAAGAACGGTGACATGGTAGCCGCCTGGCTCGAAGATGAAAAGGCCACCACCCTCAAGCACTTTTTCGTCGAAGATGGTGGCCGCACCATCCGCCTGCAGCCCGCCAACCCGCTGTATGAGCCCATCCGCGTGCCCGCCAGTGCGCTTTCGGTTCAGGGCAAAGTCATCGGCGTCATTCGCAAGCTCTAGAGCCAGGCGACGTGCGTAGCAAAACAGGCGCATCGCCATTTGCCCGCTGGTGTTTACATCATAGACTATGGTGAACACCAAGCTGCGGGTGCAGGCATGCAAGAACTCCAGGTTATCGTCAACCCAC
Source organism: Chloroflexota bacterium (assembly GCA_012729155.1). Lineage (GTDB taxonomy): Bacteria > Chloroflexota > Anaerolineae > UBA1429 > UBA1429 > JAAYDS01. The sequence continues at coordinate 530 of JAAYDS010000217.1, forward strand.
AGGCGGGGCGCGGGTATGCGGCGCGTATTCTAGACCAACTCGCGTCAGAGTTGCGTGGTGTCGGCGTACCATACACGTTTCACCTGACGCACTACCCTGGCCATGCGATCGAACTCGCGCAGCAACTCGTCGAATCGGGCCATCATCGCCTCGCCTCAGTCGGCGGCGACGGCACAGCTCACGAGGTCGTCAACGGTATCATGTCGGCTCGCAATGGGAGCGCCGCCGTTGAGATGGCCTGCATCCCTGCTGGCTCGGGCAACGACTTTGCGACCATGAACGGGCTTTCGCATGACCTGGCTGAAACATGCCGCATCATCGCTCAAGGACGCTCGCGGCTCGTCGACCTCGGCATGATCACCTTTGACGGAGAGACCACCAGGTACTTTGACAACACCGTGGGCATTGGCTTTGACGGCCTCGTTGTGCACGAAACCAGACGCGCCAGACGCGCTCGCGGCCTGGCGCTCTACATTCCTGCTGTTCTCAAGACCATCTTTGTGACGCTGCAGACACCGCAGAGCACGATCAACATCGATGGCGAGATCATCGAGCTGGCTCCGATGATGCTGACCACCTGTAACGGACCGCGCGAGGGTGGAGGGTTTGTGCTCGCTCCTCATGCTCAGTTTGATGACGGACAGTTCGACCTCGTCATCGCCAGGCGCATGAGCAGGCTCAAGATGCTCGCCTTGGTGCCGCGCTTTCTGAAGGGCACACACCTTAGCCATCGTGATATCAGCATCCGCAGCATGCGCGAAATGTCTGTGACCTCTGATGACCCCCTCTATGCCCATGTCGATGGCGAGATCTTGGCCGAACAAGCGTATCGCATCGATATCAGGATCGTGCCAAGCAGCCTGAGGTTGATCGCACCAACGCCCCTCGCTGCGCTCTAGCAGGCGCCAGCGCTATCAGGTTTGCCTGCCCCCTGAGGCCGCCCTATAATCGACGCTGATCTGAATGGGGAGCAGCATGGCAGAGGACGTGACCAGGCCCGACCAGCCCGCACGCGCTGGCGAGCGCATCCTGTTGATAGACGAGCGAGGCAAGCGCTATTACGAGCGGCTCCGCGTGGGCGGGCAATTCTCAAGCAACCGCGGCGTCATCGTTCATGACGATTTGATCGGCAGACATACAGGGCGTCAGGTCTTCACTCACCGCCATGAGGGCTTTCTACTCCTACGACCCACGTTCTATGATGAGCTACTCACCCTCGAGCGTGAGTCAGCGATCATCTACCCCAAAGACATCGGCCTGATTCTGCTCAAGCTCGACATCGCGCACGGCGACCACGTCATTGAAGCAGGCTCGGGCAGTGGCGCACTTACCTGCGCTCTGGCGCGGGCCGTGGCGCCCACAGGATGTGTGCACTCGTTTGACATGCGCAGCGATATGCTGGCCGTGGCGCGCCGTAATCTCGAGCGCCTCGCATTGACCGACCACGCTCAACTCGAGCAGCGCGACATCACCGCAGGCTTTGGGCTAGACGGTGTCGGGGCACTTTTCCTAGACGTACGCGAGCCGTGGCGCTATATGTATCAGGTGCGAGAGGCGCTGGTCTACGGAGGGCGCTTTGGTGCCCTGCTACCCACCACCAACCAGGTATCGCAGCTTCTGGCGGCGCTCCCCGAGGCCGAGTTGGGCTGCGCAGAGGTGATCGAGACGATGCTGCGCGAGCTCAAACCTTTGCCTGGCCGCCTGCGACCAGAGGATACTATGGTCGGGCACACCGGCTACCTCATCTTTGCACGCAAGATCGACTATGGCTGCTCGCCTCAAGGCGAAGCGGCCCCATCATCACCATGACTTTGCAGGAGGGCCTGTACCCATGACGGCCAAGATCAGACGGATCGTGCTGGACGTGCTAAAACCGCACGAGCCCAACATCATCGAACTCTCGCAGCGACTGGCCAGCCTCGAGGGCGTCGATGGCGTCAACATCAGCATCTATGAGGTAGACCGCATGGTCGAGAATGCCAAGATCACCGTTGAGGGCAGCAACCTGAGCTATGAGACGGTGCTGAGTACTGTTGAAGACGCAGGTGGCACGGTGCACTCTATCGATGAGGCCGTTGCCGGCAAGGTGGTCATCAACGACTCTCCCACACCACAAGAGGCTCTGACGTATCTGTGACGGTCTGCAGCCGTGGGTCAATCAACCCAGACAGACTCGAACAGCTGCAAAGCCGAACGCTGGAGAAGAGTAGCATGCGCCCAGAGCGCTACACCGTGCCCAACGGCGTCGCCTCGGCCGAACTGGTGATCAAGAACTCTCGCTTCATCGGCACCGTGGGGCCGGCCCACGATGCCGAGGCGGCGCGGGGGTTTGTGACCGAGACGGCGCGCCACTACTACGACGCCTCCCACAACGCCTGGGCGTTCCGCATCGCCACCGGCCCTCAGGGTGAGGTTGGCTTCTCTGACGATGGCGAGCCAGGCGGCACCGCCGGGCGCCCGATGCTGGCCATTCTCGATGGATCGGGATTGAGCCAGGTCGTGGCCGTGGGCACGCGTTACTTTGGCGGCACCAAACTAGGTACTGGGGGGCTGGTCCGCGCCTACAGCGCCTGCGTGCGCGAGGCGTTGGCGGGGCTTTGCACTATCGACATGGTGTTACACCACCTCGCTCGGATCGAGATCGATTATGGCGCCTACGGCCCGCTTAGCTATCAGCTTCCGCAGCTCGGCGTCAAGATCGAGGATGTGGCGTATGCTGACCGCGTAAGCCTGACGCTCGCTGCGCCATCGAAGAGCCGGGCTGCAACGGCCTCTCTGCTGCAAGAGCTGACCAACGGACAGATCATGCTGGCCGAGCTAACCGAATGGAGTGCAACCCGCTATGATCCCGCGTCGTGAGCTCGCCCCGCTCTTGCTGGTGATAGCTGCACTGGCCGGCCCGTTGCTGCAGGGGTGCCACACATCCACCCGCGAGGAACATGCTATCGTCGTGGGCATCGGAGACTCGGCTGAGCAGCAAGTGCTAGGCGAGATCGCGCTGCAGATGCTACATCGAGCCGGCTTTCGAAGCGAAGCGCGCAGGAACCTTGGCGACGCCTGGTCAGTGCGACGCGCCCTGGAAGGCGGTCGGGCTGATCTGGCGTGGGACTATACGGGACGAGTCTGGGAGGCCTCGCTAGGGCACGATCAGCCCATTGCCA
>JAAYDS010000218.1 GCA_012729155.1 Chloroflexota bacterium
TGGCCCTCGAGAATGGCCCGAATCAGTTTGGGATAGAGTTTCTCCGGACGCTCACGCGGGCCATACACCGAGAAAAGGCGCAGCGAGCAGGCCGGAAAGCCTCTATCGCGGCAGAGAGCCAGGGCCAACTGCTCTGCGGCCAACTTGGTGACGCCATAGTACGAAGTTGGTTCGGGCGCGGCAGTCTCGTCGCGAGTGGCATCGGCGCCATAGATCGACGAGGTGCCTACATTGACGAACAGCTTGAGGCTGGGCGCACCCAGCAGAGCCTGCAATAAACGGTGCGTCGCCTGGACGTTGTTTCGCTCATAGTCGCAGAAGGGAACATGCTCGGCGATGCCCGGCTGCGCGGCCAGATGGTAGACCGCCTGGACGCCCTCGACAACGTTCGAGAGGTCGTCTGTAGCCAGGTCAAGCTCGAGCAGATCGGCGCCGGCTGCACGCACATCCTGCGCATTCAGCTCTTTGAGCGCTCGTGCATAGTAGGGGCTAAAGCAGTCGAGCCCCACAACCTGGTGCCCCAGGCTGCACAGCCGCTCGCACAGATGTGACCCGATAAAGCCCGCTGCGCCAGTTACGAGAATCCTCATGTCAGGGCCTCCCACAGCCTAGGCAAGAAACGGCCCTTGCTTGCTGGTCTCGGTGTAGCCATGGAGTTCAATGCGATTGCCATCGGGATCGGTGATCCATGCCTGCCAGGCGTTATCTCCGCCCAGCTTGGCATCGGACACCTCGACACCCTTGGCGCGCAATTCGGCCACGGTGCTGGCCACATCGTCGACCTCAAGACAGAGGTGTTGATACGATTGCTGTTCAGCTCGCGGAGCCAACTCACGCTGGAACAACTCGATAAAGCTGCGCCCGCCCACATGGACATACTGGCCAAAACGAGTACCGTCTTCGCGGTAGAAACCAAAGGCCTCTTGCAGGCCGAGCTTGCCACAATAGAACGCCAGGGCAGTGTCTAGATCAGCCACAACATAGCAGACGTGCGCGATGCCGACGATCATGCTTCCTCCTGGTTCGGCTGGTTGGCCGTGAGATCGTGCCGACATTATAGTACAAACGTGCTCAGCCGACACCGCTGCCCCGTAGCGAACAGAGACACCCCCTGCCGCACTTGAGGCGCACGCCAGACGTGCTAGAATAGGCGCGATGCAGGATTATACGCAGGAGGCCCTATGCCAGCGTTGAGGACACGCCGAATCGTGCTGGTGGCGATCATCGTGGCGACGCTGGCGCCACTAGGCGGCTGCGCGCGCCACAAACCAGCGCGCGAGCTACCGGCCATCGAAGAGGTCTTTGGGCATAGCGCCGTGGCCGCTCAGGGCGCCGCAGAGAGCGACACAGAGCCGTCTGACGCAGCTACGCCGACCCCGGCCACGGCACTGACCATCCTGGCCGCTACGGCCACGGCTATGGCGGCGACCCCAGTCCCCACGTTGCCGATGACGTCGACGCCAGAGGTCGCAGCCAGCGCATCTCCCTCGATCGACGTCGGGCCCACGGCTACGCCAGACACCGCTCTACTGACCACCGTGATCGTCAGCGAGGGCGACACGCTCTACTCGCTGGCCAGACGGCATGGCACCACCGTCGAGGCGCTGCAGGCAGTCAATGCGCTGGGCGCGTCTGACCGCATCGAGTTCGGTCAGACGCTCTATCTACCGGCCGACGCCCAGGTCGATTCAGGGCCAGCCGTGCGCACCACAGACTACTGGGTGCGGCAAGGCGAGACGCTGAGCATGATCGCCCGCCGCTACAAGACCAGCATCGGCGAGATCGTGGCAGCCAACCCGGCCATCACTGATGAGGACCAGATCTACCCGGGCATGCGCATTGTGGTGCCAGTGAACACCGCCCCACAACGCACCCATCAAGTGCGCTACGGCGAGTCACTGAGCGGCATCGCGGCGCGCTACGGCGTGTCGGTGCGAAGCATTGTTCAGGCCAATGGTCTACGGAATGCCAATCAGATCTATTCGGGACAGGTTCTCATCATCCCCGAATAGAGCCGCACCCTCTTGGCAAGCCCGGCACAATCCATTGTGAGTTTGCCAATAACGGCTTATAATAGTGACCAAGTGCTGCCAAGAGACCCGGCGCGAGACGGCCGGGCAGACAGAGTGGCGCCAAGCAGGAAAGGGGTGGGGGCAACCGCCGCAGTCTCGGGCTGGTCACATCGTTCCTGCACTATCGTTCTCCGAGTATTCCAGGAGGAAAGATGTTGCGGAAAAAGTCGTTGTTCGCAGTGCTGGCGGTCTTGATGGCGCTGGCAATCGTCCTGAGCGGATGCGCCAAGGGCGGTGCCACAGGCCCCGAGATCAACATGAACCTGAATACCGAGCCGCCGACGGCCGACCCTTCGTTGGCCACCGACACCACCTCGGTGCAGGTCGACGAGTTGCTGTTCCTCGGTCTGACCGACTTTGATGACCAGACGCTGGATGTCATCCCCGAGCTGGCCACCGAGTGGAGCGTGTCGGCCGATGGTCTCGAGTGGACCTTCAAAATGCGCGATGACGCATTCTGGGTCCGCTACAACCCCGAGAACGGCAAGGTTGAAAAGCTCGACAAGGTTACCGCGCATGACGTGGCATATGGTGTCAAGCGCACCATCGACCCCAACACAGCGTCGGACTATGCCTACGTCGACTATATCATCAAGAACGCCTACGCGGTGAATACCGGTGAGTCGACCGATCTCGACTCGGTGGGTGTCGAGGCAGTGGACGATTTTACAGTCAAGTTCACCCTCGAGCAGCCAGCCGGCTACTTCCCTGGCATCGCTGGCATGTGGATCAACCGCCCGCAGCCGCGCGAGGCCATCGAAACCTTTGGTGAGAAGTGGACCGAGCCCGGCAACATCGTCACCAACGGCTCTTACGTGATGACCGAATGGGCGCACGAGAGCCACATGACGATGATCAAGAACCCGCACCACTTTGACGCCAAAGACGTTCAGATCGCCAAGATCAACTGGGCCATGGTGGTCGAGGAGTCGACGGCTTTTGCCATGTACGAGAACGGCGAGCTGGATGTGGCGAACGCGCCGCTGGCCGACATCGACCGCATCAAGGCCGACGCGACGCTGTCATCCGAGCTGTACATCGCGCCGGACCTGTGCACGTACTACTATGGGTTTAACAACACCAAACCGCCCTTTGACAACAAGCTGGTGCGTCAGGCCTTCTCGGCAGCCATCGACCGTCAGAAGCTGATCGACACCGTGCTAAAGGGCGAGCAGAAAGTGGCCAAGACCTTTGCATGCCCGGGCATCTTTGGCAGCCCCGCCGAAGACCCCGCCTTTGAAGGCATCACCTTTGATCCGGCCAAGGCCAAGCAGCTGCTGGCAGACGCTGGCTACCCCAACGGCGAGGGCCTGCCCGAGATCACTCTCATGATCAACACATCCGAAGGCCATCAGAAGATCGCCGAGTTCATCCAGGCATCTTGGAAAGAGAACCTGGGTGTCGAGGTACAGGTGGCCAACCAGGAGTGGGCCGTCTACCTGAAGACGGTGCACGAGGACTCGCCGCAGGTGTACCGCATGGGCTGGTGCGCCGACTACCCCGACGAGAACAACTGGGTCGCTGAGGTCTTTCACCCGATCAAGGGCTCCAACGAGCCCAAGTGGGACCCCGAGTCAGACTCGGCCAAGCGCTTTATGCAGCTGGTGGAAGATGCTGCGCTGTCGTCCGATCCTGAGGAACGCGCTCGCCTGTACTATGAGGCCGAGCAGATCCTCACTGTCGACGAGGCTGTCATTGCACCTATCTACTACTACACCCGCGTTGTGCTGACCAAGCCGTATGTGAACCGCACATATGCCCCGTTGGGCGGCGAGCATATCGACAAGTGGAGCGTCGAGGGCAAGTAGAGTCCCGGCGTGATCGCCAAAGAGACACGTGGCCGCAAGACCACGTGTCTCTTTGTTGTCAACTCGCTCTTAAGTGCTATACTGCACACATTATCGATCTGGCCACGATGGCCGTGCGGGCCGGCCACACGGCCCTCACCATCGTGTTGCCCTGAAGGAATGGTGCGATGAGCCGATTCATCATCAGACGCCTGATATGGACCATACCCGTCATTCTGTTCATTTCGATTGTGACCTTTCTGCTCGTACACGCTGTGCCCGGCGGCCCCTTTGACACCGAAAAGCCCCGACCTGCGGAGATTCAGGCCAACCTGATGAAGCACTATGGGCTCGACCAGCCCCTCTGGAAGCAGTACACCGACTATATGGGGTTTACGCGCAATCCTAGTGGCGACTATGCCGGCATCCTGCAGTGGGACTTTGGCCCCTCAATCACCCAGCGTAGCCGCACCGTCAATGAGATTTTTGCAGCACATCTGCCGGTCTCAGCAACATTAGGCGTCGCCGCTCTTCTCATCGCTGTGGGGGTGGGGGTGCCGCTCGGCATCATCGCATCGCTCAAACAGAACTCGGCGTGGGACTATTTGAGCATGGCGCTGGCAATCGTAGGCGTCTCGGTGCCCAGCATCGTTATCGGCCCGATTTTGATCCTGGTTTTTGCCCTTACGCTGGGTTGGTTGCCTGTAGCTGGGTGGGGCAGCTTTAAGCATATCCTCATGCCATCGCTCGCGCTGGGGCTTAGCTCCTCCGCCATTATCGCGCGCCTCACACGAGCCAGCATGCTCCAGGTCATCCGCGAGGACTATATTCGCACTGCCCGCGCCAAAGGCCTCAGCGAGAAGGTGGTCATCGTGCGGCATGCGCTCAAGAACGCCTTCATCCCTGTGGCCACGGTGCTGGGGCCGATGTTTGCGGCGTTGGTGACGGGCACCTTTGTGATCGAACAGATCTTTGCCATTCCAGGTCTGGGCAAGTACTTTATCAGCAGCATCACCAATCGCGACTATTCGGTGGTTATGGGAACCACGCTGCTCTATGCCCTCTTCTTGGTGGCCTCGAACCTGTTCGTCGACGTCACCTATGCATTTCTCGATCCCCGCATCCAGTTCGAGTAAAAAGAAGAGGCTAGTGCGATGACCAAGCAAGAGTCCGCCGCCCGCGCTCTGGCTTCTGGCCGAGCCGATGCGCAGGGTCTTAATAGTGAAAACCAGCAAAAGGTCACCAACCTGTGGCAAGATGCCATCTATCGCCTGACGCGCAACCGTGCGGCCGTTCTGGGCCTGATCTTGATCGTGCTGCTGGTTCTGATGTCAGCCTTTGCACATGTTGTGGCGCCCATGCACTTTACGGCCGGAGATGCAGCCCTCAACAACGCCGTGCCGCTTTGGTTGACCAAGGTCATGCCGGGGCATATGGAAACCTATACTCAGATCAGCGACATTTACCCGCTGGGCGCTGACTACCTGGGGCGAGACTTGCTCAGCCGAGTCATCTATGGCACACGTGTATCGTTACCTGTGGGCTTTGTGGGCGCCCTCACGGCCCTGCTCATTGGGCTCATCTATGGGTCGGTTTCGGGCTATTACGGTGGTAAGGTTGATAATATCATGATGCGCATCGTCGACATCATGTACGCCTTCCCGACGATGTTGCTCATCATCCTGATGATGGCGTTCTTCAAGAGTAGCTTTAGTGGCGCCGCCACGCCGGGCACCCTGGCCTACGAGTTCAACCGCATCAATAAGGTGGTCGATAGCCTGCTGGGCCTGCAGAGCGGCGGAATGCTCTTTATTTTCATCGGCATCGGCCTCACAGCATGGATGGGCATCGCGCGCCTGGCCCGTGGCCAGATACTCTCGCTCAAAGAAAAAGAGTTCATCCTGGCCTCGCACATGATCGGCGCCCGTGATGGCCGCATCATCTGGCGGCACATTCTGCCCAACATCATCGGCCCCATTCTGGTGTCGGTGACGCTGGCCATCCCCGGGTACATCTCGACCGAGGTGTTTCTGAGTTTCATTGGCCTGGGCGTCGACCCGCCAGCGCCGAGTTGGGGAGCCATGATCTCTGACGGCGCCAAAGCCCTGCGGTCGTATCCGCACCAAGTGCTGTTGCCGGCGCTATTCCTGGCCGTGACCATGTTCGCATTCAACTTTTTGGGTGATGGCCTCCGCGATGCGCTCGACCCGCGGATGCGCGGCACCAAGTAGAGGCCCATCGTAGGCGCGCTCTTTTAGCACCCCACCCTGGCCACAAACGTGAGATCTATGTCACGCAAAAGCTGGATCATCATCGCAATCGTCGCGGCAGCGCTGGTAGCGCTGCTGCTATGTGGCGGCATCGCTGCGGTGGTGGCCTTTCGCTACATCAGTCGCGCCGGAGGCTCGTCGGGTGCGACAACTGCCGCCACGCCAGCTCCGGCCGTCATAGAAGCAGGGGCAGGCGGCGGGCAGGTGCGCCTCGTGGGCAACATGCCCCCTACCCTCGACCCGGCCATGGTGCAAGATAGCACCTCAGGCGAGTATGTGGTTCACCTGTTCAGTGGCCTGGTGGCATTGAACGCCGAGCTCGAGGTGATCCCTGCGCTTGCCGAACGATGGGATACAAGCCCAGACGGTCGCACTTTGACTTTTTACCTACATCATGAGGCCGCATTTGAGGACGGCAAACCGATCCGTGCGGCCGACGTGGTGGCCTCGTTCGAGCGAGCCTGCAGCCCCGAGTTGGCGTCACCCGTGGCCTTGAGCTATCTGGATGACATCATGGGCGCCTCCGAGTTTGCCTATGGGCAGGCGAGCGGCATTGCCGGCCTCGAGGTCGTTGACGAGCACACTGTGCGCATCACCATCGATAGCCCCAAGAGCTACTTTCTGCCCAAACTCACATACCCCACAGCGGCGATCATCGACGTCGAGCAAGCCGAGCGCGATCCCGACACATGGTTCATCGAGCCCAATGAGAGCGGCCCTTTTGCCCTCGATGAGATCTCGCGTGACAGGATTGTGCTGGTACGCAACGAACGCTATGTGGGGCAGCAGGCAAACATCAGCCGGGCAACGTATGATCTTGCGCCTCGGCTACCCATAACCCAATATGAGACCGGCGAGATCGATATCACCGCCTTTGGCGGCTCTGAGCTCGATCGCGTGCTCGACCCGTACAACCCGCTGCATAACGAGTATCTGGCAGTACCCGAATTGAGCGTGCAGTATTTGGCCCTCAATGTTGACGAGCCACCGTTCGACGATCCCCTGGTGCGCCAGGCATTGGCCTATGCCGTCGATCGTGAAAAGCTGGCGACGCTGGTGCTCAACCGTACTGCCGAGGCCGCCCATACCGTGCTGCCTCCCAACATGCCAGGATACAGGCCCGCCGCGACGGGCACTGTGCCGATGTTCGACTCGACAAAGGCGCGGGCACTGCTCGAGGCATCGTCGTACGGGGGGCCTGACGGCCTGCCGCCTATCGCCATTACGGTCGCAGGCACCACCGGCCACCTGAGCGAGATCGACCGAGCGCTGCTGGCCATGTTCGATGAGACGCTGGGCATCGAGATGACCATCGAACAGGTTGAGTGGGCCGATATGCTGCAAGATATGAACCAGCGGCGTTTTCAGGTATACTCGGCTGGTTGGATCGCCGATTACCCTGATCCGCAGAACTTTTTGGATGTCCAGTTTCACAGTGCGAGCCCACAGAACCATACGGGTTACTCCAACTCGGAGGTCGACCGTCTGTTGGAGCGTGCGCGCGTGGAGCAGGATGAGGTGCAGCGGATGGCGCTCTATGCTGATGCTGAACGGATTATCCTTAACGACGCCCCGTGGATCAGTTTGACCCACGGCTATGCGCACTATCTGGTCAAGCCGTACATACGGGGGTTCAGAGGCAACGCTGCCCTTCACCCCTGGTTGTGTGACATCATTATCTTTAATTAGGGGAGAGCTCTCCCCTCAGGAGGCAGCGATTTTATGGCGCCAATGCTATCGGTGAGAGACCTCAAGACCGAGTTTGTGACCCAGGATGGCATCGTCCATGCGGTCAATGGCATCAGTTTTGATCTGGACGAAGGCGAGACACTGGGCATCGTGGGAGAGAGCGGTTGCGGCAAGAGCGTCAGCATGCTGTCGATGATGGGGCTCATTCCCCAGCCGCCTGGGCGCATCGCTGGGGGCAGCGTCGAGTTTCAGGGGCGAGACCTCACCAAGCTGAGCCA
>JAAYDS010000219.1 GCA_012729155.1 Chloroflexota bacterium
CCGATGGCTCGGAGCACGCCGATCTCACGAGAGCGTTCTAGCACATTCATACTCAGCGTGCCGGCCAGCCCAATGCTGCCCACAGCGGCCGTCAGGCCCGCCATCGCCAGCAACACGGTGATGAGAATACCGATGTACTCGGTGGTCGATTCAGTGAACTCACGGCCGGCCTCGGCGTTGGCCACACGCAGACCCCGTGCTTTGAGGTGGCGATCGAGGTTGGCCGCCACTGCTTGCTGAGACTCGAGCTCGTGGCGGCTGGTGGTGATGCGGTACACCGCCGACACCTGCCGCTGGTTCAGAGCGCGCGCCAGAGGATCGCGGTTGGCATAGGCGATCAACTCGTCCATGCCGGTGAACTCGAAAATGCCGACCACTGTCCAGTCTTGCTCGCTTGTCCCGAGATCAAGGCGCAGCACAGAGCCCACCTCGAGGTCGGGAAGGCGCCGCAAGAAGGCCTCGTTGACGGTCAGCGCTCGGTCGTCTTCGGGCATGAGCCAACGGCCGCTCAAGACCAGAGGCTCGATCAGAGTGCTGCCTGCAGGGGGGCCCAGCACAGTGATGCGCTCTGATACTGCGCCGTCGCCCAGAACGTCGGCCTCGGCTGTGGCCCAGGCCTCGATGTGCTCGACGCCCGCCACCTGCAGCGCTTCAGCTGTGACGCGCGATATGCGATAGAGCTGCCCCATGTCCAGGTTGACGTCAGCGCTAAAGTAGCGGGCGATGCCTTCGACCTTGTCGTCTAGAGCAGCCTGCGCGTTGAGCACGCCGATAAAGATCGAGCCACCCAGCGTCAGCGTCAGCAATGTGAGGGTAAGGCGCTGCTTTTGTCGAAAGGTGTTGCGCAGTGAAATAAGCAGAATGCGCGGCACCCAGGCCGACTTGTCGAGCCAGCGGCTCCATGCTGTTGGCCGGCGTGACTCGCCCTGCTGCATGTCACTGGCCAGCGCCCGCCGCACCGTGATGCGTGTGCCGCGGTGCACCGGCAGAGCCGCGGCGAGCAGGGGCACACCGATGCCCATGACCGCCTGGAGCAGCGCGGCCCAGGGCGAGATGGCCAGCGGCGACGGGTTGCTGAGGGGAAAGTTGATGATATCTGCCGCGAGGCGGGTGATGCCATTGCCAGCCCAGGCGCCCAGCGGCACGGCTAGAGCCAAGGCGACCAGGGCATAGACGCCCACCAACCATAGATACACCGAGGCGATCTGCAGTCTGCGGCCCCCCACCAGCTTCATGATGCCTACCTGCCGCAGCTGTTGCGTCAGCAACGCCGAGAGCGTGTTGGTGATCAGGGCTCCTGATAAGAAAAGCACCAGCAGCCCCAGAAGAGCCAGCACCCCCAGCAGGGCGCTAATGATGTTCTGGAGGGGGTGCTGACTGCGTAGCTGCTCGCTACGCGCATAGACCTGCCGACCCGAACGCTCTAGACGGTCGACGAGCGTATCTGCGATGGCGCGGATGTGCGCAGCGTCGTCGCCATCCCCCTCGACGGTGATGGCGAGGCGGTCATAGTCGGCGGGCATCCCCAGCCAGGGCAGGGTGTCGCGCGTGACGTAGGCCACGTCGGTCCCCACGATGGCGCCAAAGCCCCCGCCGAGGTCCATCGAGACGCCAGCAACCGTCATCTCTTTCCGGCCGCCATCGTTCAGTTCGACGGTGACGCGCGCACCGGGTTGCAGGCCCAGGCGTTCGGCGGCCTTGTTAGCCAGCAAGAGCTCATTGTCGTGGGTGTATGGCGCCCCCTGCTGCGGCAAGAGCTGGTTGACGACGGTTTCGCCTGGCTGGCGGACGGCCACGATGCGCAGCGGCCGCCAGTCTCCGCCAGCCAGCTGCACTCGCACAGATACCCAACGTCTCCCCTCGGCTGCAGCGACGCCATCCATGGCAGCGATGTCGTCCACCAGCCCCTGATCAAACGGGTCGGTCAGCAGTTCGACGTTAGGTGGGTTGCTGGCGCTGTAACTGCGCGACATATCAGCCGGCAGCACAAAGAACGCGGTTGCGATGGCGCCGATGGCAATGATGCCGACAGCGATGCTCAACACCACCAGCACGGTGCGCGAGCGGTGCTGCAGGATCTCTCCGAGCACCTTGTGGGTGGTTGGGCTAGAGAAGATCATCGGCCACAATCCAGCCATCGTTCATGGTCAGGCGGCGGCTCGCGCGTGCTGCCATCTGCGGATCATGCGTAACCATGATGATCGTCTTTCCCTCTCTGTGCAGCGCATCAAAGAGCGTCAGGATGCGCTCGGCCGAAGATGAGTCGAGATTGCCGGTGGGCTCATCGGCCACCATCAGAGGCGGGTCGGTGGCCAGAGCGCGAGCCACCGCCGCGCACTGCTGCTGGCCGCCAGACACGCTACCCGGCGGCTCGTCGGCAACGGCAGCCAGGCCCACAGCATCGAGCAACTGCCTGGCGCGCGCAGGACGGTGGTCGAGTGGCAGATAGTTCGCCAGGTCCATCGGCAGCATCACATTCTGCAACAGTGTGAGCATGGGCAAGAGCTGGAAGAACTGGAACACAATGCCCAGGTTGCTCCCACGCCAACGCGAGCGCTCGCTCTCTGACATTGCGATGAGGTCGACGCCACCCACAGCAACCTCGCCAGAGGTCGGGCGGTCGAGGCCGGTGATCATATTGACCAGTGTGGATTTGCCACAGCCCGAGCGGCCGACAACAGAGACGAACTCGCCCGAGCTCACATCTAGATCGACGCCGCGTAGCGCGTGAAAGACGCCCGCTGGCGTCTCGTAGGTCTTGGTGAGCCCTCTGACGCTCACCAGCGGCGCAGCGCGTGGCGGGCTAGCTGGCCGCAATGCTGTAGGGTTCTCCGATTGAATGCGCTGGTGTACGCTCATGGCCGCGACCCTCGGCGATGGCGCCATCATGCAGGCGCAGCAGTGTGTCGGCAGCCGCCGCCATCTCCTGGTCGTGCGTCACCATGATGACCGTCATGCCGGCGCTCACCAGCTCGGTCAACAGCGAGAGAATGCCAGCCGCAGTGGCAGAATCGAGGCTGCCGGTCGGTTCATCGGCCACCAGCAACTGGGGTTCATTGGCGAGGGCACGAGCGATAGCCACTCGCTGGCGCTGCCCGCCCGAGATAGCGGCAGGCCGCTTGAAGGCGTGGTCGGCCAGGCCCACCTGCTCGAGGAGCGCCAGGGCGCGCCGTGGCGAGCGGCGAGGATCGTAGTGGCCCGCGAACTGCATGGGCAGCATGACGTTGTCGAGTAGTGACAGCGAAGGCAGCAGCTCAAAGCTCTGGTAGACCACACCCACATGCTCGCCGCGCCAGGCGGCCAGTTCGTCCTCGCTCAGCGTGTGCACGGCGACGCCTTGCACCAGCACCTCGCCCGAGGTGACGTGGTCGATACCGGCGATCAGGTTGAGCAGGGTGGATTTACCCGCTCCCGAGCGACCCACTACGGCGTGCAGCATGCCTGCAGCGAAACTGGCGCGCACGTTATCCAGGGCCACAACGGCTCGCGCGCCGTTGCGATACTCCTTGGTCACCCCCTGCAACGAAACGATCGGTTCAGCGGGCGCAATTGGGCGTAACTGCGGTATCTCCACGTACCACCTCCACCCTGCATGGTAGCATGCCACCCCCTGCGGCGGCAGTGCACGCAGCCATGAGTTTTTGGCCCATCTTGTGACGGCTGTCACCCCCCGGATGACGTGGCGCAGATGCGGCGTGCTCGCCGCTGTGGTATCATGGGGACGCTATGAAACACCGCGAGATCGAGCCGGGTCTGGTCGCCATCTTTCGCCTGTACACCCTGGTGCGTCTGGTGGTGATGCCGATACTGGCGGGTTTCTACTACTTTCGCTTTCCGCTCAAGCTTGACCCGACACTGCTGGGCATTCTGGTGCTCTTTGTGGTGGATGTGGTGGGGCTGTTATTGCTGCTGACCGTCCATTGGTTACAGCAGCATCTAGGGCGCTACTTTTTGCCGTTGGCGCTGCTGGCATCCGGCGCGTTGCCACTCATCGAGGTGCGCACCGTTGTCACCGCGTATGCGTCTACGGGCATGCCCGACTTTTGGCTGGTCTTTCCGTTCGAGGTGATCCCGCTCATCCTAACCGCCTGGCAATACGACTTTCGCGTGGTGCTGTGGTATGTCGGCGGCCTGGCGCTGTTAGAGGCGATCTACCTCATCATCGGCAGCTTTCTCAGCCCGATGCATGCCTTCTACGGCTGGGCGTCGCTGACGGGGCGCGCCGCCATACTGGTGCTCATCGGCCACATCGTCACCACGCTGATGGACGAGCAGCGTCAACAGCGTCGGCAGCTCCGTGACGCGAACCAGCGTGTTTTGCGGTACGCCTTGACGCTGGAGCAGCTTGCCGTCAGCCGAGAGCGCAACCGCCTGGCGCGCGAACTGCACGACACCCTGGCTCACACACTCAGTGCTCTTACGGTGCAGCTCGACGCCAGCGCCGCCATCTGGGAGCGCGCGCCCCAACGGGCCCACGAGATGGTGCAGCATGCCCTTGACACCGCCCGCACTGGTTTGAGCGAGACCCGCCGCGCGCTGGCATCTCTGCGGGCCGCCCCTCTGGTTGATCTGGGCCTGGCGCTGGCGCTGCAGTCGCTGGCCGATAACGCCGGCGAGCGAGGCGGCCTCAAGGTGAGCACCGAGATCGCGTCTGGGCTGGAGGGACTGCCCGGCGAGATCGAGCAGGCTTACTATCGTGTAGCGCAAGAGGCGCTAGACAATGTGATTCGCCACGCTGGCGCCAGCGAAATCTCGCTGCGGTTGCAGCGACACGGCGGTGCGTTGGTCCTCGAGGTGCGTGATGATGGTCGCGGCATGGCGTCGGCGTCGGATGTCGACCGTTTCGGCATACAGGGTATGCGCGAACGGGCAACGCTCATCGGCGCAACACTCGAGGTCACCAGCTCTGCCGACGCAGGCACCACGGTGAGGTTGACCAAGGAGTTGGAGCGATGATTCGCGTGCTGGTGGTAGACGACCAGTGGCTCGTCACCGAGGGGCTCGAGACGATCTTGGATGCCGACTCTGAGATCGAGGTGGTGGGCACGGCTGCTGATGGCGCCGAGGCCATCGAAAAGGCAGACGCCCTGCTGCCAGACGTGGTGCTTATGGATTTGCGCATGCCGGTGCTGAACGGGATTCAGGCTACTGCGCGCATCACTACGGCGCATCCCGAAGTGCGCGTGCTGGTGCTCACCACCTACGCCTCAGACGAATGGGTGTTCGACGCCATCCGCGGTGGAGCGGCAGGCTATCTGCTCAAGGGCAGCCCACGCGCCGAGCTGATCGCCGCCATCAAAGGCACCGCGCGCGGCGGCACCCACCTCGACCCCGCCATCGCTGGCAAAGTGATCGACCGCGTGCGTCACTCGGCAGCCCCCGAGGTGGCATCCACCGTGTTCAGCGATCTGTCAGAGCGCGAACTCCAGGTGCTGCAGCTGTTGGCGCAGGGCCTGAGCAACCAGGCGATCGCCGGCGAGCTGCACCTCTCGTGGGGCACAGTCCGTAACTATGTGAGCAGCATTCTGGACAAGCTCGGCGTCGCCGACCGCACCCAGGCGGCGCTCTTGGCCCAGCGCTATGGCCTCACGTCTAGGACCGGCGAACCGCCTGACCCAGATACAGAGCGGCTCTGATACGCCGGCTAGAGCGAATAGCCCGCCACGCCAATGATGCCAGGCCCGCCATGGGTGCCCACGACGGGGCCCAGCTCGGTGATCAGTAGCTCGCTGGGGTGATGGATGGCTTTGAGCATATCGGCCACCTGCTCGGCATCCTCCTGGCAGTGGCCATGAATCACGGCGAGGCGCGTGGTGCGCTGCGGGTCGAGCCGCTGCCAGGAGGCATCGCAGAGACGCTGCAGCGAGCGCGAGCGTGTGCGGATCTTTTCGAACGAGTCGATGGTGCCCGCCTCTGTGTCCACCAACAGAATGGGCTTGAGCTGCAGCGCACTCCCCAGCAGCTTGGCTGCCGCACCGATGCGCCCGCCGCGGTGCAGGTACTCGAGCGTGGCAGGGCAGAACAGGATCGAGGTGCTGCGACGCACCGCGTCTGCAGCGGCCACCATCTCGTCGACAGAGCCGCCTTGGTCGCGCACATCGGCGGCGGCCAGCGCCTGCCAGCCAAGACCCATCGACACCGAGCGAGAGTCGAACACCGTCACCGGCCGATTGACGCTGGCAGCGGCGGCCGTGGCCGACGCCATTGTGCCCGACAATCGTTCAGAGATTGCGATCACCAGGATGTGGTCGGCCTCGACCTCGCGGTAGAGACTGACAAAGTCTGCGGGTGTGGGTTGCGATGAGCTCGGGTGGCGCGCATCCCTTGCGAGCCGCTCATAGAAGGCCTCGTTGGACATATCGACGCCGGCGCGGTACTGCTCCTGTCCGAACATGACATAGAGCGGAATCACGATAATGCCGCGCTCGGCGGCCAGTGTAGCCGGCAGGTCGGCGGTGCTATCGGTGATGATGGCTACCTTGCTCATGTGCTACTCCTCTCTCAGGCCTGTCTCGCTGAGGGTGTAACACCTTGAGGCGCAGGTCGTTGCGCGCTCAAGGTAGGCACGAGCAGCGTTGCCTCCTTGCGGCGCGGCGCGCAGCCGCCTATGCTATGCGCACCATGCTGAGGAGGTCAACCGATGACCGCGACACGAGGCCTCAAGCCACCGGCGCTCAAACCGCTCGACCTGGCGACCATCAGCCCCACAGGTTGGCTACGCGATCAGTTGCAGGTGCAGGCCTGCGGCCTGAGTGGCTATCTCGACGAGTTCTGGCCCGATGTGGCCGAAAGCGGCTGGATAGGCGGTGCGGCCGAGGGTTGGGAGCGCGGCCCGTACTGGCTCGATGGTATGGTGGCACTGGCCGCGGTGACCGATAACCCCAGGCTGCTGCGCAAGGTTCAGGCGTGGATCGACCATATCATCACGCACCAGGCGCCAGACGGTTGGCTGGGCCCTGAGCAAGATCAGGCCACTGGCCGCTACGAGGCCCGCGACCCCTGGCCGGTTTTTGTGGCGCTCAAGGCGCTGACGCAGTGGCACGACTGGTGGAGAGATGAGCGCGTGCCCTCGGCGGTGGAGCGCTGTCTACGCTGCATCGATGCCGAGCTAGACAAGCGACCGCTCTTTTCTTGGGGGTGGGTACGCTGGGCAGATCTCGTCATCAGTATCCACTGGCTCTATGACAAGACTCAGCAGAGCTGGCTGCTAGACATGGCCGCCAAAGTCCAGGCGCAGGGCTTTGACTGGCTCTCGCACTTTCAAGACCTGCCCTTTAAGGAGCGCACCACTGGCGAGCAGCGTAACCTGCTGAGCCATGTGGTCAACAACGCCATGGCCATCAAGGCGCCAGCGGTGTGGTGGCGGCAGTCGAGCGACGAAGGCGATCGGCGAGGGACACAACACATCATCACCGAGTTGGACCGCTACCACGGGCAGGTAACCGGCGTGTTCACGGGCGATGAGCACCTGGCGGGCAAGAACCCGTCGCAGGGCACCGAGCTCTGCGCTGTGGTCGAGGCCATGTTCTCGCTCGAGACGGCCATCAGTATTCTGGGCGACCCTGCGCTGGCAGACCGCCTCGAGCGGATCGCCTTCAACGCGCTGCCTGCCACCTTCACCGACGACATGTGGGCGCACCAGTACGATCAGCAGGTGAACCAGGTCCGCTGCGCGGTCATCGACGAGCCCATCTATACCAGCAACGGCCCCGACGCAAACACCTTTGGACTCGAGCCGAACTATGGCTGCTGCACCGCCAACATGCACCAGGGTTGGCCCAAGTTCGTCAATAGCCTCTGGATGGAGACCGCTGACCACGGCCTGGCGGCCATCTCGTATGCCCCGTGCCATGTGTCGCACATACTTGATGAGACGACTTTTGTCGACCTCTGGGTCGACGGCGACTATCCGTTCAGCGAGCATGTCACGCTAACGGTCGAGGTCAACGAGCCGATCACTATGACGCTCTACCTGCGCATCCCTGGCTGGTGTCGACGGGCCGCCATCGAGGGCGAGGGGTGGACGCGCAAGAACCTGACGCCGGGGCGCTTTGTTCCGATCAAACGCACCTGGGAAGGCTCTACCACCATCACGCTGCACCTGCCGATGCCGCTGGTGGCCGAACCACGCTTCAACGACAGTGTGGCCATCACCATGGGGCCGCTGGTGTTCAGCCTGCCCATCGACGACGAATGGCATCTACTCAAGGGTCAACCGCCGCATGGCGACTATGAGGTGACGCCCTCTCAAGACTGGGCCTTTATGATCGAGCTCGACCGCGAGCACCCCGAGGCATCGCTAGAAGTAGTGCGCCTGCATCCCAGCTGGCCGCCCTTTTCCTCGATCTGGGCGCCCATCGAGCTCATGGCGACGGTCGCGCCCGTGGCCAACTGGGGGTGGAATCAGGGGGCTGCCGCGCCACCGCCTGCCAGCCCGACCAGGGCAGCAGGCGAGGCAACAACTGTCTGGCTGGTGCCCTATGGGGCTGCCAAACTGCGCCTCACCGAGTTGCCTAGCTGCCCGCCAAAGCAGAAGGTGCGCCCCACTTAGCCTTGCTCGGGCGGTGCGGCATCCCAGTTGGCATCGATGAACTGCTGGATCTCGATGCGGTAGCCGTTCGGATCGGTGCAAAAGCAGTGGTAGAGGTTGTAGCGTGGGTTGATGCGAGGCGGGGCGTCAAAGGTGATGCCACGCGCCGCGAGTCGCTGGTACCAGGCATCGACCTCATCGGTGACGATGGTCAGCA
>JAAYDS010000006.1 GCA_012729155.1 Chloroflexota bacterium
AGCGCGCTCTCGCATGGTACTGTCAGGGGCAAGCTATCGTCACCGCTGGTGCACGTTTCTAGCACCGCAGCGCGTATCACCAAGACGATGTCTGTGCCCACTTGGGCGGGGCAGCGCTACCGCAGCTTGCGGCCGTGAGCTAGAGCGGCCATGGCCCTGTTGAGGCTGTTCTCTGTAGTAGCAGCCGCTCTACCCACGGCACTGTATGTACTCCTGTTCTGGTGGGTCGACCGGCACGAGAAGGAGCCTCGCGCCCTCTTGTTGGGCGCGTTTGTATGGGGCGCCGTGCCCAGCGTCATGTTGTCGTTGATCATCGAGAGCTGGCTGGCCCGCCCATTGAGCGTCTTCGGACAGGGCTATGCCAGCGTCGTCGGCAGCACGTTGATCGCCCCACCCATCGAAGAAGTCGCCAAGGGCCTGGCCTTGTGGGGGCTCTATCGTTGGGCACGTGCTGAGATGGATGGTGACCTCGACGGCATTGTGTATGGCGCCGTGGTTGGCCTCGGCTTTGCCATGGTCGAGAACATCTTTTACTTTTGGACCGCTCTCGAAGAGAGCGGTCTCTCGGCTTGGGCCACCATCATACCTGTGCGTGCACTGGCCTTTGGCCTGAACCACGCCTTGTTCACGGCGTTCACCGGGGTAGGCTTTGCACGAGCACGCTACACAAAAGGGGCAGGCAGCAGACGAGGCGTGGTGCTACGCTGGCTCTTGCTGGCCATCGCCGTGCACATGGCTCACAACGCCCTAGCCAACGCCGGGCTATGCATTCTGAGCCTGTTGCTGAACTGGGCAGGAGCGCTGTTGGTGCTGGTAATGGTAGTCTTGAGCTGGCGGCGAGAGGTCGCCTGGATGCGCGAGCATCTAGCAGAGGAAGTGAGTCTGGGCATATTGACTGAGCCTCTCTATCAGGTGCTCAGCTCTCGCGAGCGCTACAGCGCTGTGCTGCGCCGTCTACGCCGTAGCGGCCTTCGGCGGGCGCGCATCTTGATCAAACTCTTGAGGAGCGCCGCTGAACTCGCCCAGAAGAAGCACCAGCTAGCGCATTTGGGCGAAGAGAGCGGCAACAGCGCCACCATCGATGCATTGCGCCAGCAGATCATCCATCTGCGCCTCAAGCTTTACGAGTGATCTGCTCATCAAACAGTCAGCCTCCTAGCAGACGCAAGGGCTGCGCCAGAGAGTCGGCCTCACGCAAGAGCGGCGCATACTCGAGCCCCACAAAGCCCTCATACCCGGCGGCGTCGATAGCCCGAAAGATACTGCGAAAATCCAGCTCGCCGCCCACCAGTTCGTGTCGGCCAGGCACACCGGCCACATGCACATGCCCGATATGGGCGCAATAGGCCGTCAGGTTGTCGATGATATGGCCCTCCTGGATCTGCTGATGGTAGATATCCATCAGAATCTTGACGGCAGGTGAGTCCAGCTCTTGCACGATGTCGACGGCCTCAGACATGCGGGTAAGCCAATAGCCATGGTGATCCACCAGGGTGTTGAGCGGCTCCAACACAAGCGTCAGCCCGTGATCGGCCGCGACTTGGCCGACGGCGCGCAGATGCCGCACCACCCGCCGACGCGAGGCCTCATAGCGCTCATCATCCAACGTGTTGCCAGTGGTAACTATCACAGTCGGGCACTTTAGGGCAGCGGCCACCTCGGCCGTGCGCACCATGCCCTGCACGAGCTCCTTCTCAGCACCGCGCTTGATGAGGCTGTTGCCGGGCACATGGCAAATGGCCGCCACCGCCAGACCAGCCTCGCTCTGCGCCGCGGCAACCGCGGGGATATCCTTATTGTCCCACCCCCAGAACTCGAAGGCTTGATATCCTAGACGGGCCACCTGCGCGATACGCTCGGCAAAGGGCCTGTCACGCCAGAACATCTCGATGCATACCGAAAGCTTGGGCATCAACTGAACCTCCTGAGATGCTAGAGCACCTGAGCGGCAGAGGCGCGGTCGAGGTACAGCACCGCGTTGGGATGCTGCCTCAAGGCGCTGGCTGGGCAGTCTGTGCTGATGGGACCGCTGAGCGCTGCCTGCACAGCGGCGGCTTTGGTAGGGCCCGGCACAACACAAACGATGCGCCGCGCCGCTAACAAGGCAGGCATCGTCAGGGTCATTGCGTGGGTGGGCACGTCGGCAAGCGTGGCAAAGGCGCCGTCGTTGACCTGCTGCTGACGGCAAACTGCGTCGAGTTGGACCACTTTGACGCTTTGTCGGTCGGCAAAATCAGCTACTGGCGGGTCGTTAAAGGCCATATGGCCATTCTCTCCGATGCCAGCGCACACCAGGTCGATAGGGGCAGCCGCCAACAGCGCTCCATAGCGAGCGCACTCGGCAGCAGCATCGGGCGTCTGGCCATTGAGATAAGCCACACTGCCGAACGGTAAGCGACCAAAGAGGTGCTCGCGCAAAAAGCACCCAAAGCTTTGAGGAGCATCAGGGGGCAATCCCAGGTACTCGTCCATATGAAAGGCGTTCACAGCAGGCCAATGCACACGCCCACCTGTGGCGAGCCCTGCGAGGAGCTCGTTCTGCGAGGGGGCGGCGGCAAAGATAGCGCGAGGCGCGATGCCCGCGTACTGGGCGGCCTCCAGGATGGCCAGAGCATCATGGGCGGCCGCACAGCCCATCTCGGCACGATTGACATAGACCTCGACACGCAGATCGTCGACCCATAGAGTCAGCCGCGGCGTCGGACGTGGCATCTTGTGAGCCTCCTGCAGATCAATGTGTTGGTGCAACCGGGGGGCGCGGGTCTTTGATCACGTCGTAATGCACCAATAGCGTGATCACTGCGTTGTTGCACAACAGCCCAAGGAGGGTCATGCCGGCGAAAATGAGAATGATGGTCAGCGCCCCGGCCAACAGTAGCATCGCCAGCGCAAAGGTGAGCATCAGAAAGGCGTAGAAGGGGTTAGCAAAGATCAGGTAGGCCGAGTTGCGCCAGGCACGCAGTAACTTGGGTTCTTCTTGGCTAAAGAGCAGCGGCCAAAAGTAGAGTTGCATGACGACCCAGAAGACCAAGGCCGCGATGGACATGCTGCCTAGCAGCATGCCGGCAAAACCCCCGAACATACGCGGGTAGGTGATGATGTTGAGCACAAAGATGCCCACTGCAGCAACGTTGGCCAGCCCCCAGATGAGACTGCGCCACCAGTGCAGCTTGATGCCGTCGAAAAAGTCCGACAGGTGGATAGTGCGGCCGCGAGCAACGATGTGGGTCGCATAGAAAAGGCCCACGGTGGCCAACGCAAACAGGACCAGGCTGAGCAACATCAGAGGGATCACCAGCGCGGGGCTGCTCCCCACGACCGTGGAAAGCGCTATGGGCCCACCCCACGAGAACACCCAGATCATGTTCATGATGGCCAGCTGCAACAGCTCTTCCCAGCTGTCTTTGAGCGTCTGCCAGAAAACACCCATCGCCTTGCTGAACAGCATCGTCCGCGCTCCTCGGTTCATTTGCTCACATTGTAGAGCCTAATGCGGGTTACGTGAAACAAAACAGGGCAAGCCAACTGGCCTGCCCTGTGGTCTATTGCGATAGCGTTCGCCGGCTAGCGGCTGCCGCGACCGCGTCGATCACGCATGGCCTTTTCCCAGGCCTCGGCAAAGAGGCCCGTGCTGCCGGGCTCAAGCGGTTCTTGATCGGTGCTGACCACTTGTGGCTCACGACGGCGACCTCGCCCTCTGCGCTCGCGCGACGGGCGATCATCGTCGTCATCATCACGCCACGAGCGCCGATTGCGCTCGCCACCGAACGAGTCACGACGAGGACGCTCCTGAAGCTCGGGGGCACCCACAAAGTCCACGCGAGCGGGGGCCTCGGGCGTCTCAGACTTCATTGTCAGGGAGATGCGGCGACGATCGGTGTCGACTTCGAGGATGCGTACCTGAACCTCTTGGCCAACCTCAAGCACTTCGCTCACCTGACTCACAAAGCCATCAGAGAGTTGCGAGATATGCAGCAATCCGTCGGTCTGGGCGTCGATGTCGATAAAGGCGCCAAAGTCAACCAACCGCACCACGCGGCCAGTGACCGTCGCCCCTACCTCGAGGTCTTCGAGACGGGTCTTGTCGGCACGCCCTGCGCCGGGGATCGTCAGGCTGATACGGTTGTTGTCCAGGTCGGCCCGGCGCACCTGAACCTCAACCTCATCACCAACCTGCAGCGTCTTCTCGATACCTGCACGTTTCAGCGTAGAGATATGAGCAAGACCATCGCGGCCCACGCCGATGTCGATAAAGGCGCCAAAGTCGACAAGGTTCTTGACCTTGCCCATGAGGCGCATGCCAGGCTTGAGGTCCTCGATGCCCACAGGGCTAGCGTCTTCACCAGAGGATGCGGCCTCAGGCGTGACATCTGCACCGTTGGCATCAGCGGGCGACCCTTCCACGGCGTTCATCTCGGTCGACTCGATCGACTCTACCGTCGCCTGGGGCTCCTCAGCAACGGCGCTGGCTGCGGCTTGCGTCCCAGCCGGTTCCTGGTCCATCTGCGGCTGGTTATCAGCAGCCAAAGTATTCTCATTGTCCATGGGCACGGATCTCCCTGCAGTTGTCTGGTATGATACGACCAATGGACATTATCCTACAACGGGCAACAGGCGTCAAATCGTGCTGCACGCTACTTGTTGACCTCGTTGAGGCAATGATGTACAATGCTCGACAATTGAATAGGCATTGCGGCGCTCTTATCCAGAGAGGCAGAGGGACCGGCCCGACGAAGCCTCGGCAACCTTGAGCGCGAGCGATCTCCACTCATCCGGCCATGCCGGCAGACCGCCCGCAAACGATGGTGCCAATTCCGGCAGCTCCCCCGTGGGGGTGAGCTGAAAGATGAGAGGTCTGGGAGTGTATACAGGCCTCTTTATCGATCGCGATAAAGAGGTTTTCTCTTCTCCAAGCGGACCTCGCACTGGACGACCGGGCCTCGAGACACCGTCATCTCGTGGCTGCAACGCCGCCACAGCAAGGAGGCCCACGTGAGTACGCATCGTGCCCCGCTCTATGGCCAGAGTACACAGGCCGTGCACGCCGGCGAGGTCAGGCCCAAGCCGTTTGGCGCCATTGCCACGCCCATCGTGCAGACGTCTACCTATAGCTTTGAGAACACGGCGGCGCTGGTGGAACACATGCAGCGCAAAGAGCAGGGTTTGCCTCTGCTGCGCGGCGAATATGGCCGTTATGGGAGCCCCAACGCCCAGACGGTCGAAAGCAAACTCGCTGCGCTTGAGGGCGGCGAGGCCGCCTGCGTCTTCAGCTCAGGCATGGCAGCTACAGCGTTGACATTGCTGACCTTCCTCGGCTCGGGCGACCACTATGTCATGACAGATGACTGCTACCGACGCACGCGCCAGTTTGGTCAGGAGATCATGCCGCGCCTGGGCATTACCTGCACCCTAGCGCCTATTAACGATGCTCAGGCACTTGAGAAAGCCATCTGCCCAAACACCCGCCTGATTCTCACTGAAACGCCCACCAACCCCTATCTACGCATTGTCGATCTGGAGCAGCTATCGGCCGTGGCGCATCGGTACGGCCTGCTCACCATCGTTGACGCGACTTTTGGCACCCCCTGCAACATCCGGCCGCTGCAGATGGGTATGGACCTGGTGATCCACAGCGCGACCAAGTATCTCGGCGGTCATAACGACCTGCTGGGTGGCGCCCTGGTGGGCCGCACCGAGTTGGTGGCCCAGGTTCGCGAGCTCAACCACATCATCGGCGCCACGTGCGATCCGCATGGCCTCTTTTTGCTGCAGCGCGGTCTCAAGACGCTCGGCCTGCGCATGGCACGCCACAACGAGAACGGTCAAAAGGTAGCCGAGTTTCTAGAGAGCCATCCAGCCGTTCGCCAGGTGTGGTACCCAGGGTTGGCATCGCACCCAGACCATGAGATCGCCCAGCGTAGCATGTCAGGCTTTGGTGGAGTGGTGAGCTTTGAGCTGGATACCGACACTGAGGGAACCGCCCGCTTCATCGATGCTCTGCAAATCCCCTATATCGGCCCAAGCCTCGGTGGCGTCGAGAGCATCATCGAACAACCAGCGCTGATGTCGCATTTTACGTTGTCAGAGGACGAGCGCAGCGCCATTGGTGTTCGAGGAGAGCTGGTGCGCTATGCGCTGGGTATCGAAGACTGCGACGACCTGCTCAACGACCTGGAGCAGGCGCTCGCGCAGGTGCCAGCCGCAGGGGCATCAGTCACGGAGGCTCGACAATGATCGTTCACAAGTTCGGTGGCACCTCGGTGGGCAATGCAGAGCGAATGGCGCATGTTGCCCAGCTGGTCACCTCATCGCCTGACCCAGAACGTGTGGCGGTCGTTTCGGCCATGAGCGGCACCACCAACGCACTGATCAGCGCTGCGCGAGACGCGGCCGCTGGCACCGCAGAGACCTATATCGTCACCAGGCAGCGCCTCACAGACAAGCATCTGCGCTGCCTGAACGAGATCTTGCCGCCTGGGCCCGAGCGAGACCGGCTCGCCGGTGAGATCAACTCACGGCTCGACGATATGGAGAGGCTCTGCTTTGCCATGGGCACACTGGGCGAGCTGACGCCCAGAGGGCACGATGCGGTGGCATCGATCGGAGAAGAGCTCTCGAGCCGCCTGTTGGCGGCGTACTTGCAGGGGCACGGCGTGGCCGCTGAGCAGGTGAGCGCCACAGAGATCATCGTCACCGACGATCGCCACGGCGAGGCGCGGCCCGATTTGCCTGCAACGCGCAACCGAGTGCGGGCGCGCCTATTGCCGCTGCTCGAGCGGGGCATCATCCCCATCGTCACGGGCTATATCGGCGCCACGCCTGCGGGCGTCACCACCACTCTGGGGCGCGGCGGCAGCGACTATACCGCTGCCCTGCTGGGCATCTCGCTAGAGGCCCGCGAGGTTTGGGTCTGGTCTGATGTAGATGGCATTCTCACGGCTGACCCCAAGTTGGTGCCAGGAGCGCAGCGCTTACCAGAGCTATCTTATGCCGAAGCCGAGGAGTTGGCATACTTTGGCGCCGACGTGCTGCACCCCAAAACCGTCAAGCCGCTGGCCGAAGCAGGCGTGCCGTTGCGCATCCTCAACAGCCTCAACCCCGCACAGGCGGGCACACTAATCACCGCTAACCCCAGCCCTGATCGCCCAGTGCTACCCGCTATCATCACCACTGAGGAGCTAAGCCTGATCCAGGTGCTGGGCAATGGCTCAGGGTGGACGCTGGCGATGGCCTCACGGGCGCTAGCTGCGCTGGCGCAGGGCAACGCCGAGGTGTTCATGTTCTCACAGTCCTTTTCAGAACGCAGCCTCAACCTCGTGGTGCGCTCGCGCGATCATAGCCACAGTGTGCATCTGCTGCGAACCGAGTTCGCTCGCGAGCTGCGCGAAGCCACCATTGCCGGCATCTCGGCTGAGGTTGAGGTGGCAGCGCTGTCGGTGGTAGGTGTGCCCGACGCGCATGGCACGCCCATCACACAGCGCGCCTTTGCGGCGCTGAGCAAGCATGGGCTGCGGATCATCGCGGTAGCCCAGGCCGCCTCGGCCTACAGCGTGTCATTCATCATCCCTGAGCGAGACGTGACTGCTGCAGTGCCTTTTCTGCACCGCGAACTGGGCCTTTAGCGGCAAACGGCGGCCCTTTGCGCATTACGGCTCATCATTTGACAGCACAGGCCAGAGGGGCTATACTGAGATGCTGTGAAAAGACCCCAATTTGCGCATAGGTATGCTTTTGCGCCATCCTCTGACCATCGTCCGATCCTGGAACACACGAGTCTCGGAGTTCGTTTTTCCGTAACATAGGGAGACAGCTGACCGGGACTCTTTTCGCATCCCTCGGTCTCCGGCACATAGGGGCCATGCGGTTACCCACCAGATAGGAGGGCACCTTGGATCTCAACGACATCAAGGCCATGAAGATCAGTTTGGCTTCGCCCGACCAAATCCATAGCTGGTCCTATGGTGAGGTTACCAAGCCCGAGACGATCAACTATCGTCGGTTGCGACCCGAGAAGGACGGCCTCTTTTGCGAAGCCATCTTTGGACCCACCAAAGACTGGCAGTGCTACTGCGGCAAATACAAGAAGGTGCGTTTTCGCGGCATCATCTGCGACAAGTGTGGCGTTGAGGTCACTCACTCGCGCGTCCGTCGCGAGCGCATGGGCCACATCGACCTGGCCACGCCCATCGCCCACATCTGGTACACACGCCGGTCACCCAGCTATCTGGGCCTGTTGCTGAACATCTCGCAGCGCTATCTCGACCGTGTGCTGTACTATGCCCAGTACATCGTAGCACATGTCGATGAGAACGCCCGCGACCGTGCCCTCAAACGTCTCGAGGATGAGGCCGAACGTGAAAAGCAGCGCCTCATCCAAGAGGCTGATGAGCAGCTAAGCGCGATTCAGGGGCAGATCGACCAGGTAGAGCAGGACGCTCAGGCTCGGCAGCAAGATATCGACGATCTGGTGCAGCAACGGCGCGACCAGGAGACCGAGCAGGTCATGAGCGCCGCTACGGCGCTACGCGAGCAACTGACTCTGTTGGTGGGCCAGCTCGCACCGCAAGATATGGTGTTTGACCCCAGTGGTGTCATCGTCGTACGCGAGGGCGAGACGGTTGAGCGCGCTCAGGTCTCTGAGCTGAACCGCATTGTGCAAGAGCACCTGAGCCAGATCGAGCTCAAGCATGCGGCCGAGCGCGAAGCCCTGCTCACCCCCCTGGGTGATGAGGAGAATGTGGCCCTTCGCGAGGCCGAAGAGCAGCGCGCCGCCATCCAGGAAAAGCTCGACGCTGAACTGGAAAAGATCAATGCACGCCTCGAAGAGCAGCGCAATGAGCTGATGGGCATCCGCGTCAAGCAGCTCCTGAACGAGGTCGAATATCGCGAGCTGAGCGAGCGCTGGGGGCGCGTGTTCCGCGCCGGTATGGGCGCCGAGGCCATCCGCGAGATCGTCGAGCGTATCGACCTGGAAAAGATGGGCGACGCCCTACGCGAAGAGATCCGTTCGACGCGCTCAAAACAGCGCCGCAAGAAGGCCATCAAGCAGTTGCAGATCGTTGAGGCACTGCGCATCTCGGGTAACCGCCCCGAGTGGATGATCCTTACGGTGCTGCCGGTGATCCCACCAGCACTGCGCCCAATGGTTCAGCTCGATGGTGGCCGCTTTGCTACCAGCGACCTGAACGATCTCTACCGTCGCGTGGTCAACCGCAATAACCGCCTCAAGCACCTTATCAATCTACAGGCACCTGAGGTTATCGTGCGCAACGAAAAGCGCATGCTCCAAGAGGCTGTAGATTCGTTGATCGATAACAGCCGACGCGGCAAGGCCATTTCGCTGCGCGGGCGCCGACAGCTCAAATCGCTGTCTGACATGCTCAAGGGCAAGCAGGGGCGCTTCCGCCGCAACCTGCTGGGCAAGCGCGTGGACTACTCGGGCCGCTCGGTGATTGTGGTAGGGCCCAAGCTCAAGCTTCATCAGTGCGGCTTGCCCAAGCGCATGGCGCTAGAGCTGTTCAGGCCTTTTGTCATGCAAAAGCTCGTGGAATACAACCACGTCATCAACGTCAAGGGCGCCAAGAGGCTGATCGAGCACGAGACGCCGGAGGTATGGGAAGCGCTGGAAGAAGTGATCCAGACGCGACCTGTGCTGCTCAACCGCGCACCCACTTTGCACCGTCTGGGCATACAGGCGTTTGAACCGGTGCTGGTTGAGGGGAGCGCCATTCACCTACACCCACTGGTGTGCTCAGCGTTCAACGCTGACTTTGACGGTGATCAGATGGCCGTGCACGTGCCATTGTCGCAGCCGGCGGTGCGCGAGGCGCGCGAGCTGATGCTCTCAAGCCGAAACCTGCTGCGCCCGGCCAACGGCGAGCCCGAGGTCGGCCCGTCAAAGGATATGGTGATGGGCTGCTACTACCTCACCATGGACCAGCCTGGCGTCAAGGGCGAGGGAAAGATGTTCTCTTCGTTCGAAGAGGTGCAGCTCGCCTACAATCTTGGGCTGGTGCATGTCCATGCAGCCATCAAGTTTCTCTACAAGCCCGCCAACGGCGAGGCGCAGGTCATCGACACGACTGTGGGCCGCGTGCTGTTCAACGCACGCCTGCCCGAAGGAGTCGGATTTGTGAATCAGGCCCTCGACAAGGGGGCGCTGAAACGGCTGGTGGCCACGATCTTTGAGACGCTGGGCCTTGATGGCACGCCAGAAGCCGTCGACGCTATCAAAGACATCGGCTTTGAGTACGCCATGCTCTCGGGCACCACCATGGCTATCGACGATCTGCACGTGCCGCATGAAAAGCAGGCCATTTTGCAGGCTGCCGATAACGAGGTGGCCGAGGTCGAACGGCAATACCATCGCGGCCTTATCACCGAGACCGAGCTGTATACCAAGACGGTTGAGCTGTGGACCAAGGCCACCGAGGATGTGACCAACGCCGTGGCCAATGAGCTCGATCCTTACAGCTCGCTGGGCATCATGGTCAACTCGGGTTCGAGCAAGGGCGGCTTGACGCCTATTCGGCAACTGGCCGGCATGCGCGGTCTGATGGCCGACCCGTCGGGGCGCATCATCGAGATGCCCATCCGATCGAACTTTCGCGAGGGCCTGACGTCGCTCGAGTACTTTCTGTCGGCACACGGCTCGCGCAAGGGCCTGGCCGATACGGCCTTGCGCACGGCCGACGCGGGCTATCTTACGCGCCGCCTGGTAGACGTTGCGCAAGATATGATCATCAACGCTGAGGATTGCGAGACGTCACAGGGCATCTGGGTAACGCGCGAGTCTTGTAAGCATGCTCACGAAGACCTGCACGAGCGCATCAATGGCCGCTTTGCGGCGGCGCCGGTGGTCGATCCGAACACGGGAGAACTGCTGGTCGATGCCAACGAGTTCATCGACGAGCCGATGGCCGTCAAGATCGAGGAACTGGGCATCGAGCGGGTGCGCGTGCGCACGCCGCTCACCTGCAGCCTGCGGCACGGCATCTGCGCTCACTGCTACGGCCAAGACCTTGGCCGCAACCAGATCGTCGAGCTCGGCGAGGCGGTGGGCACTATCGCGGCGCAGTCGATCGGCGAGCCAGGCACGCAGTTGACGCTACGTACGTTCCATACCGGCGGTGTGGCTGGCACCAGCGACATCACGCAGGGTCTGCCGCGCGTACAAGAGATTTTCGAGGCGCGCATCCCCCGCGGGCAGGCCGTGGTGGCCGAGGCCGGCGGCGTGGTCGAGATCCGATCCGAGGGCGATCAACGCTGGGCCAAGGTGACAAGCTCCAAGGTCGAGCGTGTGAGTCATGCCGTGCCCGCCACACACACCATCCGCGTTGAGGATGGCGATATGGTCTCGCACGGCGAGGTTCTGGCTACCCACGAGGGCGAGCCTGACATCGTCAGCAAGACATCGGGCCGTGTGCTCTTGCAAGATGGCGGCGTCACCGTGATCCACGAGGAGAACGAGACGTACGAGTACGAAGTGCCAATCGCAGCGCGCCTGCTGGTGCGCTCGGGCGATATGGTCGAGCCAGGTGACATGATCACAGAGGGCTCAAAGGACCCGCATCAGCTCCTGCAGTTGCTGGGCGTTGAAGACGTGCGCGAGTACATGGTCAACGAGATTCAGCGCGTCTATCGTACGCAAGGTGTGACCATCAACGACAAGCACATCGAGGTCATCGTCCGGCAGATGCTGCGCCGCGTACGCGTGCTCGAGAATGGCGATACGACCTTCTTGCCAGGCGAGTTGGTCGACCGACTGGAGCTCGAGGAGCGCAATCAGAAGATCATCGAGGAAGGCGGTGAGCCTGCCACGGCCGAGCCGGTGGTGATGGGCATCACCAAGGCTGCGCTCACCACCGATAGCTTCCTGTCGGCGGCATCGTTCCAGCACACCATCAGCGTGTTGGCCGAGGCGGCCGTTGAGGGGCGTGTCGATGATCTGGTGGGCCTCAAGGAGTCGGTGCTCATCGGCAAGCTCATCCCCGCGGGCACCGGGTTTAGGTCTCGCCTGGAGGGTGCGGCCGAAGAGATCGAAGAGCCGGTCTTTGAGCCGCTCAGCGCCAACGTGTTTGGCGGGGCCGATGAGGCCCTGTTGCTGGGTGATGCCGACGAAGAAATCGACCGTCTCGAGGCAACTTTCAGGGCCAAACGCGCCCAAACCGCTCCCTCGCTGGGCGAGCTGGGCCTGAGCCTGGGAATGGATTTCAACCTCGACTTGGATGAAGACAAAGACGACGAGGAATAGTCGTATGAACTGGCGTGTCATCAGACGTCAGAAGCGCAAGCAGACAAGCGGGGGGCTGATCGCCCTCCGCTTCATTCTGATCGCATCTTTTGTAGCCGTTATTGGCCTAGTTGGTTCGGTTGCATTGGCAGCGGGCGCCGGCTTGTCGCTCTATGCCAGCTATGCTAAAGAGCTGCCCAGCGCTGAAGAGATCCAGCGGGCCAGCACAGAGACCTTTGAGACAACCCGCCTGTACGACCGCACCGGGCAGCATGTACTCTATGAGATCATCTCGCCAGACCAGGACAAGGGCCGGCGCACTTGGATGCCGCTCGACCAGATCCCACAGCACCTGCGCGATGCGACCATCGCCATGGAAGACAAGACGTTCTACACCAACATCGGGGGCATCAACTGGGAAGGACTGGCGCGCGCGGTCCGCGGTGTGCTGACCGACGACTATGCCGGCGGTGGTAGCTCGATCACGATGCAGTTGGTGCGCAACGTCATTATGACATTCGAGCAGCGGGCTGAGCAGAGCTATCTGCGCAAGATCCGCGAAGCCGTGCTCTCGGTGGAACTGACGCGGCGCTTTCCGGGCAAGGAGGGCCGCGACACCATTCTCGAATGGTACCTAAACAACATCTTTTACGGCTATTCGGCCTATGGCGTCGAGGCTGCTGCGCAGACGTACTTTAACAAGTCGGTGAACGAGCTGACCCTGGCAGAGTCTGCCATGTTGGTGCCACTGGGCCAATCGCCAGCGCTTAACCCGTTTGATGCTCCCGAAGAAGCCAAGAAGCGCCAGGAGCTGGTGCTCGATCAGCTCTATCTGCAGGGTTACATCACGGCCGAGGAAGCCTGGGAAGCCAAGCAAGAGCCCTTTGTCATTGCTCCACCACAGAATGCGCCTGTTGCCCCCCACTACGTATGGTATGTGCGTGACCGGCTGGTGGCCGAGTACGGCGCCGAGGCTGTCTATGGCGGTGGGCTGCAAGTGATCACCTCAATCGATCTCGAGGCGCAGGCCGAGGCCGAGCGCATCGCGCGCGAACATGTGGCCTCGATCGCAGAGACCTATCAGGCCAACAACGCCGCCGTGGTGGTCATCAACAACCGCACATCCGAGATCGTAGCGATGGTGGGCAGCCTCGACTACTATGACCGCAACATCGATGGCCAGGTCAATATGGCGCTGGCTCCGCTCCAGCCCGGCTCCAGCTTCAAGCCGTTCAGCTATGTTACAGCGTTCGACCAGGGCTACACCACCGCCCAGATGGTGATGGACGTGCGCACCGCCTTCCCCGACCCGGCCAGCACCTTGCCCTACGTCCCCGAGAACTATTCACGCAACTACCATGGGCCCGTGCTGTTGCGCCAGGCGCTGGCCTGTTCGTACAACATCCCCGCAGTGGCGGTGATGGAGTTGGTGGGCAGCGATGCTGTCGTTCGTACAGCGCGTGCTATGGGCATCGAGACGCTCAACGCAGCCTCGTATAACCTGTCGCTGGCCCTCGGTAGCGCTGAGGTGCGCCTGATCGATATGACCTATGCCTACAGTGTGT
This sequence comes from Chloroflexota bacterium, assembly GCA_012729155.1. Taxonomy (GTDB): domain Bacteria; phylum Chloroflexota; class Anaerolineae; order UBA1429; family UBA1429; genus JAAYDS01. The sequence goes on from JAAYDS010000006.1 coordinate 13,798, forward strand.
TTGCCAACAACGGGACGATGCTGGGCGTGCCCAAACTGCCCGAGCAGTTCAAAGAAGGCAATCGCAGACTCGATCCAGCGGTCATCCGGCAGGTTTTTGACGCCAAGGGCCAGGAGCTCTTTCGTCTGATCGAGCCCGAGCGCGAGCCGGTGCTACGGCCTGAAGTCGCCTATTTGATCACCGATGTGCTATCGGACAACAATGCGCGCACGCCAGGCTTTGGCGCTGAGAGCTCGATGGTCCTCAAAGAGCGTCCCGCTGCGGCCAAGACGGGCACCACCAATGACTATATCGACGGCTGGACCATGGGCTATACACCGCAGTACACGGTGGGCGTGTGGGTAGGCCGCATGGATCATGATGCCGCGGGGCGTTCGGTGCGCGGACGCATGGTCAACGGCCCTGGCGTTCGCGTAGCGGGGCCGATCTGGAACGGCGTGATGGAGCACTTGCATCGTGACTTGCCCGTAGAAGGCTTTGAGCGGCCAGCCGGCCTGGTGACGGCCGTGGTTGACAGTGCCTCGGGCAAGCTGCCCACTGAACACTCGGGACGACGCGTACAAGAGCTCTTTATCGAGGGCACCGTGCCCACCGAAAGGGATGATATCCACATCCCATTTCGGATTGCTCGCTCTACGGGCAAGCTGGCCACCTCTCATACGCCACCTGAAGATGTGGAGACGGTGGTCTATGCCATCTACCCACCCGAAGCCGATGACTGGGTGCGCGACAGCAACATCGCCCAACCACCCACCGAGTTCGATGACCGCTTTGGGCCCAATAGCGCCAGCGCCGATGTAGCCATCATCCGCCCAAGCCCCTTTGGCGTGGTAGGCGGCATGGTGTCGATCATGGGGAACGCGCGAGCCGGCGGCCAAGAGCGCTACTGGGTCGAGTTCGGCCAGGGGATGTCTCCAGGCACATGGACGCCGATCGGCCCCGAGCATGGGGAGCGCATAGAGAATGGCGTTCTAGAGACTTGGGATACGCGCGGCATCACGGGCCTGTTCACCCTGCGGCTGAACGTGGTGGATGGCGGACAACTTCGACAGACCACCGTCTCGGTGCTCGTCGATAACGAGCCCCCGCAGGCCAGGCTCGATCTCTCGACGCCCTATCGCATCACCGTCAAGCGTCAGCAGGATCCGACCTATGAGATGCAAGAGCGTGATTATGTCTATCGCTCGGGCGAGGACGAGTGGATCAACATCACTGCCGACGCGCTCGATAACACTCAAATGAGTCACGTCGAGTTCTTTATGAATGGCGTTCCGCTGGGCCGCAGCACCGTTGCGCCCTACTCGTTGCGATGGGACCTCAAGACCGGCACACCAAGGGTGAACTACACTTTTGACCTGCCTGCCCCCGTGGAGAGGGTCGAAGGAGATACGCTCATCCGAGAAGAGGTGCGGCCGGTTGATAATGGCCTGTTGTTTGAGCGCACCGAGACACAGGGTGATCAGGTCACACGAACGCAGGTGCTGCGCAGCGCCGACGGTAGATTGAGCTATCGCATCGAATCGCCACAGGGCTCGGTCTCTTGGGAAGAGGGCGATAGCCGCGCCAGCCACACGATCTTTGCGATCGCCTATGACGCGGCAGGCAACCAGACCATGACCCAGACGATGAAGGTCTATGTGGCCTCTAAAGACTGGGAGCCGCCTGAGGCGGCAGAAACCAGCAACTAGACGCCAGCGGCACGAAGCTCGTCTTCGCTCATGCCAAAATGGTGGCCGACCTCGTGCACCACGGTCTGTCGGATCAGGCGCACAAGGTCGGCCTCGTCGTTTGCCAGCCACTGCAGCGCGCCACGAAAGAGGGTAATGCGATCGGGCGGGGTGAGATGATACCCCCCACCGCGGTGGCTCAAGGGCACGCCCTCATAGAGGCCCAACAGAGCACCCCTCGGGCGAACACGGCGCTGTTGTTCGCCCGAGGGCCCGGCTGCGCTGGTCACCACCACATTGTCCATGCGCGTCGTCACCCACTCGGGCAGCGCCACCAATGCCTGGTCGAGGAGTTCGTCAAATCGTTCGGGCGTCACCGTGATCATAGACTAAGCCCCCTCGATACCGGCGATGTCGGGCGGCACGGTGATGGTGCGCTCATTGCGAAAAGTCACCAGGCCAGGCCCCGCCCCCGCGATGGGGCGCACATACTTGCGCTCAGTATAGTCTACCTGCACCATGGCCTCACCACGCGCCGCCGAGTAACGGGCCGCCAGCCGCGCAGCTATCTCCAGCGTCTCAGGGCTCACCGGGCGCTGGCCGCACCGGATGATGACATGCGACCCAGGCACAACGTGGGCATGCAGCCACAGGTCATCGGGCGCCGCCCGATGGAAGGTAACCTCGGCATTCTGACGACTGTTGCGCCCCACCAATATCTGGGTGCCGTCAGGCGCCAGCACCACCAATGGCTCAGACGAGGCCGCTGCCACCCTCTTGGGCCGGCGGCGCAGATAGCCCTCGGCCTGCAAAGCTGCCTCAACCTCGTCGAGCTGGCCGCGATCGGCCGCCAGGGCCACGTCTGTCTGGAACTGCCGCAACTGCGCCAGCTCAAGCTCTACCTCGGCGATCAGCCCCGGCACCTGCGCCAGGGCGGCCTGGCGCTTGCGATACTCGGCAAAGCGACGCTCGGCGTTCTCGGCAGGCAACAGATCAGGATCGAGTGGTATGCTCCATACCTGCTCGCCCTGTTCGCCCATCTCGCCAGTGACCTCGGAGCGGGTCACCTCGACCTTGCTCTGACCAGCCTCGATGCGCCAGGCCGCGGCAAGGATGGCGCTAGCCTCGAGCCGCAGTGCCTCGAGCTCATCGGGGGTCACCAGGCCCTCTTGCAGCGAGGCGAGCCGCCGCTCGCGACGCGCCAGTTGCTGGGCAATCATCTGATCGAGACGGGCCCTTGCGCGCTCATAGCCGTCGAGGGGCGCAGAGCCTGTCATACCGTCGTCAACGGTCTCAGCATCGAGCACACGCGCGGCGGCCGCTGAGACCGTTGGTTGGTACTCACGCTCAGGCCAGTGCATGAGGAGGTATGGTGCAAAGGCGCGGGGCACCAAGCCGCCCTCCTCGATCGTGCAACCAACGGTTGGGTGCCACTCACCAGATTCGGCCAGGCCCCACAGCGCGCCCAGTTGGGCGAGCAACTGCTCGCAAAGGGGCAGTGTCAGGGGCAATGGCTCGCCCCCGGTCGCGCGATAGAGCGCCTCACGCGCCAGCAGCGGGCTTACGCCGGCCACGGCCTGCGCCAAGCGCCGCGCCATGGGCTCCTCGCTGGTCTGCAGCGCTGCGAACAGATCTGATGGGCTGGCCGCTAGAGGATGCAGCTTGCTCTGCGGGGGAGGCGGCACATAGGCTCGCCTTGGCAGCACCTCACGATAGCGGTTGAGACTGGCCGGCACGCGCTTGGCCGCCTCCATGATGCGCCCCTGCCCATCCACCAAGATCAGATTACTTAGATTGCCCATCAACTCGCAGATCAGATGCACCTCGCCATGCTCGCCCTCAAAGCACAACCTGAGCACACGTTCAAGCTCGGGCTGCGAGATGGCCATCAGTCGAGCGCCGTCGACATGCTTTTTGAGCAGTAGCGAAAGAGGTGAGGGCTTTTCCTCGCCGCGACGCAACTTGAAGTCAACCAGACGCACTTGAGGTGCGTCGGCCTCGGCGCTCAAGAGCAACTGGTACCGCTCTCCAGCATACACCTCAAGACCGATCGCTAGCTCTGAGACGCGCACCACGCGCTGTACGCGCCCACCAATCAACAGCCCAGTTAGCTCTTGCCGCAAGGCGGTCAGCGTCAAAGCGTCGAACGTCATGGCAACTCTAGCCCATCTCCATAGGATTGGTCCACTTGGTCAATGCCTGGCGAGTACGCAGCGTCGATTAGCAGGGCCAGACGCGCAGCATCATAACTG
>JAAYDS010000220.1 GCA_012729155.1 Chloroflexota bacterium
ATAACACGCCTGTGCCAAGACGCCAGCATCAGTCAACGAGGGCGGCATGCAACGCTATACCATTGCGTCCATACCCGGAGATGGCATCGGCATCGACACCATCCATGAGGCGGTAGCCACGCTTGAGACGGTGAGCGCCGTCCATGGCGGGCTCACCTTTACCTTTGACGAGTACCCCTGGAGCTGTCGCTACTACCTTGAACATGGGCGCATGATGCCCGAGGATGGTCTCACCATCCTTGCCGACCATGACTGCATCCTGTTCGGTGCGGCTGGCTTTCCTACGGTGCCCGACCACATCTCGTTGTGGGGCCTGCTGTTGCCTATACGCCAGGCCTTTGACCAGTACATCAACCTGCGGCCGGTTAAACTGCTGCGTGGCATCGCCGGACCTCTACGTGGCAAGGGGCCAACCGAGATCGACATGGTGTGCATCCGCGAGAACACTGAGGGCGAATATGCCGGCATCGGCGGGCGCAGCCATCGCGGCGGTGCCGATGAGGTGGCGGTGCAGACGGCGGTGTTCACGCGCAAGGGCGTCGAGCGGGTGCTGCGTTATGCCTTTGAGGTAGCACGCACGCGCCCGGCCAGGAGCCTGGCCAGCGCCACCAAATCGAACGCTCTGCAGTACAGCATGGTCTTTTGGGATGAGGTGTTCGTTGCCCTACAGCCCGAGTATCCCGATGTGACCTGCCGGCAATACCACGTGGACGCGCTGGCGGCACGGTTCGTCACCGCGCCCGAATCGCTGGATGTGGTGGTGGGCTCGAATCTCTTTGGCGATATCCTCACCGATCTAGGCGGCGCACTGCAGGGCAGCCTGGGCATTCCGCCCAGCGGCAATATCAACCCTGAAGGGCGCTATCCTTCACTGTTCGAGCCGGTGCACGGCTCGGCCCCCGACATCGCCGGCAAGGGCATTGCCAACCCGATTGCAGCCATCTGGGCGGCCAGTATGCTGCTCGACCATCTAGGCCATACCGATTGCGGTGCGCTGGTGCTCGAGGCTATCGAGCGCGTGACCGCAGAAGGCCATACGCTCACACCCGACCTGGGGGGCAACGCTACCACTCAGCAGATGGGTGAGGCGATCCGTGCAGAGATCGTGAGCCTGGGGCAGTTGTGAGCGGACAGAGCGAGGAGCCGCAGCGCGGGCGATCGAGAGAGCTGGCCACCAAATCGTTGCTCAATCCACGCTATGCCCTGCATCGGCTCTGGATGGGGCTGCAGCGCGTCACGACCGTCTCAGTGCCCGAGCAGCGGAACGAGCGACTGTTGTACGTCGACATGGTGTTCCAAGCGCTGCTGGGCGCAGGGCCGATGTCGTTCGTAGCGGTGTATCTGGTGCGGCTGCAGGCCGCCGACTGGATCGTGGGTCTCGAGTCGTCGTTGCCAGCGCTGGTCACGCTGCTGGCGGTGTTGCCTGCGGGCGCCTTTGTGCAAGGCCGGCGTGACCTTGTGCGCCTGGCCACACGCTCGCGGATGATGTTCCGCGGGACGGTGGGCTTGATGGCCCTGGCGGCGTTCTTCTCCCCCAGCATCGCGGTCTACATTGTGGTCATCTTGCATGGGCTGACAGCCATACCAGGCGCGGTGCTCAATGTATCAATGACCACTATCATCGGCATGGCCACCACTGCCAAGCGCCGCCCGACGATGCTGAGCACTCGCTGGGCAGTGCACGGTGTGTTTGCGGCGGCCATCGGCTTTGCCGCGGGGCAATGGCTCGACTGGGCGCCGTTTCCCATCAACTATCAGATCTTGTTTGCCTCGGCCATCTTGGCGGGCGCGGGGAGCTGGGCCGTACTCAGCCGACTCAAGTTGGCCGAGCAAGCCCCCAGGCCAGCCCACCGCATCGACCTGCGAGAGATGGCCTCGCTGGTCACCAGAACAGTGGGCTTTCGTAACTTCCTCATTGCCGAGTTCGTCCTACGCATGGGCACGTTTCTGCCCAACGCCCTGTTCTCGATCTACCGTGTGCGCGAGCTGGGCAGCTCTGATGCCTGGCTGGGCACGCTATTGACGGTGGAACGCCTGCTCTCAGTGCTGGCCTACGTTCTGCTGAGCCGCTATGGCTCACATCCCAGGGTACGCAGGTACCTCTGGTTGGGGTGTATCGGTGTGGGGCTTTACCCCGTAGCCACAGCCCTCGCCCAGACCACGCAGCAGCTGTTGCTTTCGGCGGTCATTGCAGGCGTGTTCTTCCCCGCCATGAACATCTTTCTGAGCGACACGCTCTATGTGGTCTCACCAGAGGAACATCGGCCTACCTTTATCGCCAGCAACTCGTTCGTGATGAACATCACCGCCTTTGTGGGCCCCTTGCTGGGCACCTGGTTGGCCGCCGTCGTCGGCATTCGCGAGGCGCTGGTGGTGGCCACCATTATCCGCCTGTTGGGGGCCCTGGCCATGTGGCAGCTCGGCATCACAGGGCGGCGTACGCGTCAGAACACGCCAGCAGTGCCCTGATAAGCGGCAGAGCCGTCGCGCTTGCGACGGCTCTGAAAAAGGCGGCTGTGACGCCTACTGCGCCGCAAAGGCGAGCACGCGTGCGTTGACATCCTCTTCGTTGAAGTGCAGCTCTTTGGCCAGCACCTCGTAAGGCGCCGAATGGCCGAAACGATCTTGGGTGATCATCAGCGCGTCGTTGCCCACCACATCGCCCCAGCCAAAGCGCGTGCCTGCCTCGATGACCACCTTCTTGGCCCCGGCCGGCAACAGAGACTGACGATACTCGGCATTCTGCCGCATGAATATCTCGCGAGAGGGCATCGAGACCGCCCTGGCCGCATAGCCCGCGGCCTCGAGCGTCTGCTGCGCCTTGACCGCAAGATGCAACTCTGAGCCGGTACCAACCAGAACCACGTCTGGCTCTCTTCCGGCGGTCTCTGCCACCACGTAGGCGCCCCGGTTAAAAGCATTGAAGCTAAAGGGCGTCTGTCGCGGTATATCGGGCACCGACTGCCGCGTGAGAATCAGCGCCGTGGGGCCCTCGCCCCTGGTGCGATACAAGGCCCGCGACCAGGCCGCAGCCACCTCGGGCCCGTCGGCCGGGCGAATCACTGTCACTCCGGGGATCAGCCGCAACGAGGCGATCTGCTCCACTGGCTGATGCGTCGGCCCATCTTCGCCCACAAAGATGCTGTCGTGGGTAAACACATAGACCACCGGCAGCCTCATGATGCTGGCCAGGCGGATCGACGGCCGCATATAGTCTGCAAACACCAGGAAGGTGGCGCCATACACCTTGAAGCCACCATACAGAGCGATGCCGTTCATCACCGAGCCCATGGCATGCTCGCGCACGCCAAAGTGAAAGTTGCGCCCCGAAAAGCTGGCCGGGGCGATGCTCTCGTAGGCCTCCATGATGGTGTTGGTGGATGGCGACAGGTCGGCCGAGCCGCCCACCAGATAGGGCACCAGTTCGCCGGCACGCTGCAGCACCGCGCCGCTCAGACGGCGGGTGGCATTGGTCTTGGCGGGGAGCGCCTGCAGCAGCTGCTCTGCGAGGTCGTCGGGCAGGTCGCCCTCTTGGGCACGCGCCCAGGCGTCTGCCAGATCGGGGTTGGCGCTCTTCCAGGCAGCAAAGCGTTCTTGCCAGGCGGCATACTCTGCCTGCAGATCCTGTCGACGGGCTGCATAGAGCGTCGTGACCTCTTCGGGCACATAGAATGCCGGCTCGGCGGGCCAGCCCAGGTTGGCCTTGGTGGCGGCCAGCTCGGCTGCGCCTAGCGGCGCACCATGAGACTCGGCCGTGTTCGCCTTACTGGGGCTGCCCCAGCCGATGTTCGTCTTGGCCACGATGAGCGACGGCCGATCGGTCTCGGCTTGCGCCGACAGGATGGCGGCCTCGATGGCGGCGAAATCGTGCCCATCGATCTGCATCACCTGCCAGCCATAGGCCTCGAACCGTTTGGCGCGGTCTTCACCAAAGGCCAGGCTGGTTGAGCCCTCGATGGTGATTGCGTTGTCGTCGTAAAAGTAGATCAGATTGCCCAGCTTGAGGTGCCCCGCCAGCGACGCCGCCTCGGCGGTGACGCCTTCCATCAAGTCGCCATCGCTGACGATGCCATAGACATAGTGATCGAACAGCGGCGCATCTGCGGTGTTGTAGCGCGCCTGGGTCATCTTGGCGGCAATGGCCATGCCTACGCCGTTGGCAAAACCCTGGCCAAGGGGGCCTGTGGTGGTCTCGACGCCGGGCGTCTCATGGACTTCGGGGTGACCGGGCGTTGCGCTGCCCCACTGACGGAAACGCTGCAATTCCTCGATCGGCAGGTCGTAACCCGACAGGTGCAGCAGAGCATAGAGCAACATTGAGCCATGACCGGCTGAGAGCACAAAGCGGTCGCGGTTGGGCCAGGCTGGGTCGGCCGGGTTGTGCTTCAGAAACCGCGCCCAGAGCACGGTAGCATAGTCAGCGGCGCCCATCGGCATACCGGGGTGCCCACTCTGGGCGCGTTCCACGGCATCGGCTGCCAGCATTCTCACGGTGTTAGCCGCGAGACTCATGGTGTCAGGCTTTTTGGCCATGTATCACTCCTCACTCAAGGGCTGCAAAAGCACCAAGCGTCCCGTCTGGGCCCACGTGCTTGGTGCAGACGGCGCTAGCCCCTATAATAGCATGCTATGGAGCCAGAAGCCTAACATGTATCTCGAGCCACGACGTACCCAGACCAGACGACCTCTCTGGCCCTGGTTGCTGTCGGTTCTGGTGGCCTGCGGGCTGGCGTGGACGCTCTTTAGTCGTCAGCGAGTCATCCTCGAGGCCGTGAGAGGCCCGCTGCCCACGCCCACGCCCACAGAGATCAGCCCGCGTGACTATGTGGCCGTAGGAGATGCGCACTTTGCAGATGGCGGTTACGATGAGGCCTTGCAGGCCTACATCCGCGCCACCGAGTTGGATCCTTCGCTCTCAGTGGCCTATGCCCGTTGGGCGCGCATCTTGATGCTGCGCTCGCGACTGACCGAGGCCGAGCAGACTGCGCGGCGAGCCATCGAGCTGGACGCCGAATCGGCCGAAAATCAGGCCATCCTGGGGCTCACGCTCGACTGGAACAACAAGGCCTCTGAGGCCATCGGCGTGTGCCTCAAAGCCACCGAGCTCGACGCCAACAACGGCCTGGGCTATGCCTGTCTGGCCGAGGCCTATGGCGACTATGGCCGCGTTCCTGAAGCCGTCGAGATGGGGCAGAGGGCGATGAGCCTGGCGCCCAACGATGCGCTGGTGAGGCGCTCTTTTGCCTACACCTACGAGATCAGGGGCATGTACCGCGAGGCGATCCGCGAGTATCAGGCAGCCACCAGCCTCAACCCCAACCATGCCGTGCTCTACCTCGATATCGGGCGCAACTATCGCGCCCTCAACGAGCCCGAAGAAGCCACCTATCACTTTCAGCGCGCCGCTCAGGTCGACCCTGGCTTCCCGCTGGGGCACGATCAGCTGGGCTGGACGTACTATTCGCAGGGGCTTTATGCACTGGCTGTGCAAGAGTTCGAAAAGGCCATCGATCTCGACCCCACGTTCGGGCTGGCCTATGGCCACCTGGGTGTGACCTATTACGTGCAGCGCAACTATGAAGACGCCATCACCAGCCTCAACGAAGCAGTTGCCTTGATGGGCCCGACCGAGGAGTATGCTTACACGCTGGGTTTTGCGCACGCCTATCTGGACGAGTGCGACCAGGCGCTGCAGTGGTTCGAGACAGCGCTCGAGATCAATCCCAGCTCTGCGGTCGCGAGACAGGGGCTCACCTTCTGTCAATGAACGCTGCTAGGAGAGACCGATGAATCGCTACAATCGCAAGAGCACCAGGCTGCTCATCTGGGTGTTGAGCATCACCATTGCGGTGAGCATGGCCTGCAGTTTTGTTGCTTATCTGGTGCCACCACCGGCCCCAGCGGCGCCTACACCCACACCGACGCTCAGCCCCACGCCACAGCCTGATGCCTGATTTATGACAAGCGATGCTTTGACAGGCTGGCGGCAAAGCGGTATGCTACCATGTCGTTTCTGGCGGTGCGTTGCTGTGTTCGGAGCATCCTGACATGGGCCCTATGTCAAGCCCAGCTGGATGCCCGTTTGTGTTAGCGAGGTGATCTGTGTTCTTTGACCATGCCACCATCACCGTGCGTGCGGGCAAGGGCGGCGACGGTTGCGTTTCGTTTCGTCGTGAGAAGTACATCCCCTTTGGCGGGCCCAACGGTGGCCATGGCGGCGATGGCGGCGAAGTATACCTGCGCGTCAATGCGCAACTGAACACGCTGGTAAGCTTTTCGCGCAAGCGTCATTTCTCCGCCGAGGACGGCAAGCCCGGCTTGGGCAAGAGCATGCATGGCGCCTCGGCGCCGGCACTCTATATCGACGTGCCGGCCGGCACGGTGGTGCGCGAGCGGCCTTCAGGCCGCCTGCTGGGCGACCTGACGGACCCGGGCCAGACACTGCTGGTGGCCCGAGGTGGGCGAGGCGGCCGCGGCAATGAGGCGTTCAAGAGCTCGACGCGACAAACGCCGCGCTTTGCCGAAAAGGGCGCTCCCGGCGAGACGTGCGATCTCACACTGGAACTCAAAGTCATCGCCGACGTGGGCCTGTTGGGCAAGCCCAATGCGGGCAAGTCAACGCTGTTGGCCAGCGTGAGCGCCGCCAGACCCAAGATCGCCGACTATCCCTTTACCACGCTCGAGCCCAACCTAGGCGTGGTGTGGCTCAACGAGCACGAGTTCGTCGTGGCTGACATCCCCGGGCTCATCGAGGGGGCGGCCGACGGCGCGGGTTTGGGACACCAGTTCTTGCGTCACGTCGAGCGCACGCGCCTGCTGGTGCACCTGCTCGATGGCGCGAGCCCTGACCCGGTGGCCGATTACCACGCCATCAACAACGAGCTGTCGCGCTACAGCGCGCGCCTGGCCGCCAAACCGCAAATCGTGGTCATCAACAAGATCGATCTGCCAGAGGCCCGCTCTCGCGTGGCCGAGATCGGCGCCGCTCTTGGCCTGCCACAGGTGCTGGCCATCTCGGGGGCCACGCATGAGCACGTGCAAGAACTGCTGTGGACCGTCGTCCAACGCCTGCAAGAGTTGCCACCCGAGCCCGAGCCAGACGAGGTGCCTGTGCTGCGGCCTCTGGACGAGCGTGAAGACACCAGTTACGCGGTGAACAAGCTCGACGAGGGCCTCTACCGCCTGAGTGGACAAGAGATCGAGCGCATTGCCGCCATGACCAACTGGGATAGCGACGAGTCGCTCGAGCGGCTATGGCGCATCATGGTGGCGCGCGGCATCGCCTCTGCGCTGGCAGAGGCCGGCGTCTCACTGGGCGATACGGTGCTGATCGGCGACTATGAGCTAGAGTGGCAATGAGTTGACCCATGACGATAAGACTGGGCGTGTTCGGCGGCACCTTTGACCCGATCCACATCGGTCACCTGATCATTGCCCAAGAGGCTTGTGAGCGCCTCTCCCTCGACCGCGTGCTGTTTGTTCCAGCGCGCGTGTCGCCGCTCAAGGGAGATGGCACTCTCTTTACAGCCGAGCAGCGCACAGAGATGGTGCGCGCCGCCATAGCGGCTGATCCCCGCTTTGTGGTCAGCACCATCGACCTCGAGCGGCCCGCCCCCTCGTACACGGTAGATACGTTACGGCTGCTTCAAGAGGAGTGGGGCCCAGATACCCAGCTCTACTTTATCCTCGGTGTCGATTCGCTTTTGACCTTTGGCTACTGGTACCGCCCCGACGAGATCATCCGCCTGGCACGGCTGGCCGTCATCAGCCGACCGGGATATGAGCCAGACCTGATCGGCCTCGACCAGGTACTGCCCGGGCTGGCGGCAGCGACTGATCTGGTGGAGAGCGTGCACATCGGTATCTCTTCTACCGAGCTGCGTCGCCGCCTGCAAGAGGGTGCTTCGGTGCGTTACTTTGTCAACGAGCCGGTATGGGCGCTGTTGCAGCGCTATCAAGAGGGGCAGGCGTGACGCCCCTGCGCTTTAGCCTCTCGACGGCCTGCCTGGCGCCCCTAGCGTTGCCGTGTGTGGCCGAGCAGGCCGCTGCGACGGGCTTTGATGGCCTGGAGCTGGTGGTGGGCGTCGGACAGCTGCTGAGATGGTCGCGGCGGGTGGCGCAGACCGCCTCAAAGCTGCCCCTGCCCGTGCTGACGGTGCATCAACCACTCTATCAGGTGGGGCGCTGGGCACGCCCAGCTGTGTTGATGCGAGATACCCTCGAGTTGGCGCTGAGCGTCCAAGCCGAGGCCGTCGTGCTGCACTCGCCCTGGGCACTGTCGTGGCAAGATGCAGCGGCCCGTGACTGGCTAAAGGCCCTTGAGCAGATCGCCGCTCAGGTGGCTGGCAGCGGCGTCCGTCTCACGGTAGAGAACCTGGGTGAGCACCCCGGCTTGCCAGGGCGTACAGTACTGGGCCGGCTCGACGATCTGGCCGCCTTCTGCCGCGGAAGTGGCCTCAGCCTGACCTATGACACTTGCCATGCAGGCACCCTCAACGCCGACCTGGCCGGCGAGTTGGTCAGCGTAAGAGACCTGCTGGCCAACGTGCACCTGTCGGACTATCGTGCGGGCTCGCACTTCCGTCACACGCCGCTCATCGATCTTATGTTCGCCAACCACCAGATGCCCGGCGAGGGCGGCCTGAATCTACACGCAGCGCTCGCTGCCCTGGTGCAGATAGGCTATGCAGGGCCGGTGACCTTTGAGGTGAGCCCGTACGTGCTGCGCTCGTGGCGGCCTGCGCGCCGACGACAGCGTTTGGCTGAGGCGCTGCAGTATGCGCGCGACGCTGTGAGCGAGATCCGCTCACAGCAGCAGCCTGAGCCCATGTCTACCATCATTTCCGCCGAGTAGTCTCTCTGCAGTGAGGCGCAACATGCGACTGTATGCTCTATTCTGCGAAGTTCTGGCCCGCCAGGCCTACTATGCTGCTGCCTTTTCGCCGCACGTCGTCGACATCGACCTGATCGACAAGGGCCTGCACAACGAGCCCGAGAGGCTACGCGCCCACCTCAAGGAGCGCCTCGCCACCGCCGACCAACAGGGCTATGACGCGATCCTGATCGGCTTTGGGCTGTGCAGCAACTCAACCGTGGGATTGTGCGCTGCGCGCACGCCGATGGTCATTCCCAGAGCACACGACTGCATTACCCTGTTCCTGGGCTCCAAAGAACGCTATGGCGAGCAGTTCCGCGAGAACCCGGGCACCTACTGGTATGCGCCCGACTATATCGAGCGCGGCGGCAGCGAGAGCGGACAGGTGGCGCTGGGTGCTGGCGATGACTCTCGGATAGACGAGGTCTATGCCGAGTATGTGCTCAAGTACGGCCAGGATAATGCTGACTATCTCATGGAGGTCATGGGCGCCTGGCAGCAGCACTATAACCGTGCCGCTTACATCGAGCCGATCGAGATGAAGATGCCCGATCACCGCCCCATGGTGCGTGAGACGGCAGCGCGACGCGGTTGGCGCTTTGAGGAGTTGGACGGCAGCATACTCATCGTGCGAGATCTGGTAGAGGGACGTTGGGATGATGAGCGCTTTGCCACCATTGCACCCAACCACATGGTGGTGGCAACCAACGACGAGCGCATCGTCGGCAGCACGCCCTGCACCGAGGTAACCGGAAATGGCGCGACGTGACGGCTGGCGCCGCACGCGTGGCATCATCGTTGACTATGTGCTGATCGCCATTGGTGCAGCGCTGGTGGGCGCCGCCGCCGATTTGTTCTTTATCCCCAACCGCCTCGTATCCGGTGGGCTGGTGGGTATCGCCACCATCCTCTACCACACGTTGGGGTTACCCGTCGGACTCATCACGCTGGTGATGAATATCCCGCTCCTGGTCGCGGCGGCCATCTGGGGCGGCGGCATCAAACGTGTGACGCGCACACTCTTTGCCATTGGCGTTATGTCTGCCACCATCGACCTGCTGCAGCCCTATCTGCCGGTGGTCACCAAAGATCCTCTGTTGTACGCCGTCTTCGGCGGTATGATGGACGGCCTGGGCATCGGCCTGGTGTTTCGTGCCGGTGGCACCACAGGCGGTGTCGATATCATCGCCAACCTGCTGAACCGTTGGCGTGGCGTGCGCCTTGGCACCACCATTCTCATCGCCAACACGATCATTCTAGGCGCCGCGGCGGTGCTGTTCGGCATCGAGCCAGCGCTCTATGCCTTGCTGGTCACCATCGTGTCGAGCCCCGTGGTCGATCTAGTGCAAGAGGGGGCATCGCCCACCCGCTCGACGATGATCGTGAGCAGTCGGGCGGAAGAGATCGCCCTGGCCATCAATACCCGCATGGGCCGTGGCGTCACCATTCTGCATGGCAAGGGCGCCTACACGGGCACAAGCCAACCGGTGCTGCTCTGCGCCATCTCGCAGTCCGAAGTCATACGCCTCAAGCGCCTGGTGCAGGCGATGGACAGCGATGCGTTTGTCATCGTCAGCCCGGCGAGCGAGGTGCTGGGTGCTGGCTTTCGCTCCTGGTCGCGCGACTAGGCCAGCATCGGTATCACCACCCACGCCAAGGCATTGAGGCCCAGCGACCACACGATCGCGCCCTTCCAGTAGGGGCCGAGACCATCTCGCGCTGCCAACGCCGTCAGCACCATCACCACAGGCACAAAATCCATGGTAAAGCGCTGCGCGTTGATCTGCCACCAGCCGTTGTTATAGTAGAGCAGCGTCGGCATGATGATGCCGACGGTCCCCAGCCAAGCCAGCGCCAGCACGAGGCGGCTCCAACGTGCGCGTAGCGAAAGCAGCAGAAACGGGCTGGCCACCAGCAGCGAGGTGCCAAAGCCGTTCAGCTCCCAACCGCTCAGCTGCGCCGGGTCGTTGAACGACACATCGAACCCCTGCACCAGCAGATGGTAGAGATTGAACCAGACGTAGCGCGGGCTAAACAGCCCATACCGAGACACCCGCTCTTGCAGCATGCCGCCAAGCCTGAGATAACCATAGCCTGTGTCCAAAGCGTTGCCAAAGCGCGCCCAGTTGAACCAAAGATAGAGGCCACCACACAGGCCAGCGCCCACCAGCAGCGATAGTAGACGGACCCAACGACGGCGCACTGGCGCCTGTTCGCTGCGCCACCAAAGCAGGGCCGCCAGCATCGGCAAATAGAGCGCGGTGAGCTGCCGACTGAGAAAGGCACACCCGAGATAGAGGCCCACCAGCAGTCCGCGTCGGCGGCCCAGCGTCTCGTCGATGGCCAAAAGCAGCGCCCCGGCCGAGACGATATGGGCAGTGAACCAGACGCCGCGGCTCATGTGCACGCTACCCCAATAGCTGGTGCCCAGAAAGAAGGCTGCCAGCAGCCAGATCGCTGTTGCGCGGGGCACGTCAAGCCGCTGCAAAATGCGCCAGAACACCCACCCCGTCGCCAGAGCCAGCAAGAGGCTAACCAGCACCATGTTGGTGCTGTGCAAGCCAACGAGCGCCACAATGGGCGTAACGAGCAGCGCTGGAAAGGGCGGAAAGGGCACATAGTAGCGCCCTCGAAACACCGCCGTATCGTGATAGTGCTGCGGGAGATCGAGCCTGCCCTGCAGAAAGGCGTTAGCCTGCAGGGCATACAGGTTGGCCTCTCCCGGGCTATCTTGCAGGGGGCCCGTCAAGCTCAGCAGCGCCAGCAACAAGAACAGGCCCAACAGCAGATACTGACAGGCCTGCGCCACATGGGCGCGCACTAGGGTGCTTCCTGGCGCGTCAGGCGCACCGCCATATAGGGCCGGCTCGGCATAGGCACGGCAAAGCGCCCCTGCACTGCGTCGGCCAGCGCCTCGATCGTCATATTCCAGGTATCCAACAGCTGCACTTGATAGCGTCCATCGTCAGGTAGCTCGCCATGCAGCAGGCCCGGCTGTTGGTCGGAGCAGTAGACCAGATAGTATCCCGGGCCCTTGGTGGCAGCGGCAAAGCCGGTGCGCAGGCCGTTGGGCACCGGGTCAAAACCGTGTCGGGGACCATCGGCCAACGCCTGAGCCAAAAAGGCCAGCCGTGCGGGGCTCTGGCCGCGCAGCACGCCCCCCTTGGACCACCACAGCTCATCCTTAGGATCGAGATACGTCTCGCCATGGCCCACATAGCCGCCACGCACGGTGCCCTCCCAGAAGCGATTGACCATACGCTCGGGCGTAAGGTTGCCCCAACCCTGGGGGATGTTGCCCTCGTACTGGGTCTCGTCTACTACCACGGGCTTGCCATACTGCTCGCGCCATTGAGCCGTGTTCTCGGGCACGCGATGCTGGATGCTCTGGTGCGTGACCCAGGGCTTGGCATGGTCGTAGAAGGCGTGACAGTTGTGGATCGACCGCAGATGCTGGTATGGGTCCTCTGCCTGCACCAACTTGAAGAAGCGATCCCAGTCAGCCATGCTTTTGGTCGGCATGAGGTCGTACTCGTTGGCAAAAGACCACCAGACATTTCTAAAGGCCGACAGCCGCGCCACCGCATAGCGCAGGTAGCGGTCGTCGGCCTCGGGGCCCATCGCCGACAGCCCCCAACGGTCGTAGGGATGAAAGAGGATCAGATCGGCCTCGATGCCCAGGGCCTGAAGGTCACGCACGCGCCCTTCAAAGTGTTGCCAGAACGAAGGGTTGGGGCGCGTCCAAACGAGGCCGCCAGCGGCATCGCCCTCAAAGGGCAGGTGATCGGGCTCGTTGCTGTTGTAGGTATAGTGCTTGGGGAAAATGCACATACGCAGCTTGTTGAACGGCGAGTCGGCGAGGGTGCGCAGCGTCTGCTGTTCTAGGGCATCGCCCTGGTGTGCCCAGGCATAGCAGGTGGTGCCGAGCTGATAGAAGGGAGTGCCATCAGCGTAGCGAAAATGAAAGTGATCGGCCACACGCACCGGACCATGATTGCCTGGCCCCGGCGGCGTACACCTAAACTCTCCAGTGACACCGTCCAGTCCGGGCAGGTCGCCGTACGTGCAGTAATGCCAGGAGCCCAGGGTATCGGGCATAAAGCGCACCCGGTAGATGCCATCCCCATCGCAAAAGCCCGCCACCGGCACCTCGCGGTGCCCATGGCGTATGATCGCGCCAAAGCGCACATCAAAGGGGTGCTCTGTGGGCGCAGCCCGACAGGTCAGCTCAAAGGTGCCCCACAGCTCGACCGTCTGAGTCGTCATGTTCATCCCTCCTTACGACAGGTGACCAGATACATGATAACCCACGCAATGGTGCGAACCAACTTTTCTGGCGTGTAATTGCGCAACATTTCGGCCCCGCCCGACGTCCATGCTATAATCGAACGCGTTATTGTGACAAGAGGCGAGCATGACATCCATGACACAGCGCCCCCTCTGGCGCGCGGTGAGTACGTTTCTGCTGGTTTTGGTGCTGACGGGAGCCATGATCTCGGCGGCGCTCTTTTTTGTCACTGTTCGCGATGTGGTGGCGCAGACCAGCGTCCCCTATACCGAGCGAGTGGTGCGCACCCGCCAGTCAGCCGCCCCTGGCGAAGAAGCCCCCACACCGGTGTTTGTAGCCCCCAGCGTGCCCGAGCTGGTGGAAAAGCAAGAGCGCGTCAACGTTCTGTTACTGGGCATCGATCAGCGCGAGAATGATCCCGGCCCCTGGCGCACCGATACGATGATCCTTTTGTCCATCGACATGGCCACTGAATCCGCAGCGATGCTCTCCATCCCGCGAGACCTGTGGGTGACAATCCCTGGCTATGGTGAAAACCGCATCAACATGGCTCACTTTTTGGGCGACTATCGTGACTATCCCGGGGGCGGCGTGGCGCTGGCCAAGAAGACTGTTTGGTCGGCGATGGGCGTGCCCGTCCACTACTATGTGCGCATCAACTTTTCGGGGTTCGAGCGCGCTGTCGATGCCATCGGCGGGCTAGATATCGAGGTCAGCCAGCGTATCTATGACGAGACCTACCCCGACGGCAACTATGGCATCATGCTGGTTGACATCCCCGCCGGCCCACAACAGATGGACGGCAAAACGGCGCTGCAGTTCGCTCGCTCGCGGCACGGCAGCAGCGACTTTGACCGTATGGCGCGGCAGCAACAGGTCATCATGGCCGTGCGCGACAAAGCGGTGGGCATGGACATCCCCCTTTCGTCGATCCCACGGTTGATCGAGATCCTGGGAGATACGGTGCAGACTGACCTGACGCTCGATGAGATCCTGGCCCTCGCCGAGGTTGCGCGCAAGATCGATCGCGCCAACATTCAACACGCCATCATCGATGACTCGATCACCACCACCGTCATCACACCCACCAAGGCGATGGTCGAGGTGGCCGACTGGGAGAAGGTGCGCGTACTGGTGAACGAGCTCTTCCCCGCGGCCGGGCCTACGCCCGAGCCCACTCGTGAGATCTCGGCCGATCTGCTGGCCCAAGAGGATGCGCGCATTGCCCTGCGCAACGGCACCCTCTCTGCCGGGTTATCGCGGCAGACAACCGACGTCTTGCGTGGAGAGGGCTTTGCGGTGGTCAGCTTTGGCAATGCCGACCGTTTCGATTTTCAGGAGACCCTGCTGATCGTCTATGCTGACAAGCCTTACACACGCGAGGCGTTGGCCGACCGGCTGCTCATCGATCCCAAGAACGTCATCGAACGCCTTGGGCAGAGCGATGATATCGATCTCGAGGTCATTTTGGGGCGCGACGCGGCCCAACGCGCGAGCGAGACAGAGTAGGGGTAGGGTCGTTTACCTGTAGGAGCATGATATGATCCTGGACAAGTTCAGTTTGGCCGGCCAGGTTGCGCTGATCACAGGCGCCAGCCGAGGCTTGGGGCAGGGCATCGCGCTGGGCCTGGCCGAGGCCGGCGCCGACATCATCGGCGTGTCGCGAGGGCCATGCGACGACACTGCGCAACAGGTGGCAGCGC
>JAAYDS010000025.1 GCA_012729155.1 Chloroflexota bacterium
AATCTTGGCCCAGGGAGCCGCTCCAGCCGGACGGACCAGCTGCTCACCGGACGTTCCTGGCGAGTTCGCAACGAAGGCTTCACCAGGGCGGCAGCCGCCACGCCCAGTAAGAGCGCTGCCGCTGCAATCAGGCCACCGCGCTGCACGTCTGCTCCCGCGTACCACAGGTGCACGCTGTGTCTTCCCGCGTCGAGCGGCAGGCTCTGAAGCGCATAGTCTGCCCGTAAGAGCTCAACGGGGGCGCCATCGACGGTGGCATGCCAGCCCGGCAGATGCCACTCGCTAATGACCAGGTAGCCCGGCGTCCTGCTCTCAACAGTAATCGCCAGCGAGTTTGCGGCCAGGCGCTGCACCTCCACCCTGGGTGCGGGGTCGCTGTCAGCCAGCATCAGACCTGGCGCCTGCTCGAGCAACACCGTCATCGCTGGGTCAAAGGCGGCATCGCGCAGGCGCTCGAGAGCGGCGCGCCGATCGGGCTCTGTTGTGACCTGATAGGCCATCCACGCGCGCCCGAGCCGACGGGTATTGCGATAGACAAAGGCCTGTTCGTCTTGCTCCCAGAGCGTGCCCGCCGGCAATAAACCAACCTGCTCGAGATCGGAGTCTTTGCGCGGACTGTCGCTCAGAACGTAGGCGATGTCGAGCAGCTGCCGGTAGCGCTCATCGGGTAGAGCGCGCAAAGCTTCAAGGGCGGCGGGCCGCAGGGGGCTGATGCCGCGCACATCCTCGATGCCGTACAGCTCGCCAAGATTGGTAATAGCGATGCCGCCCGAATCGATTCGCTGAGGCTCATCAGACGCCTGCAGCCAGGGCAGATTGTGCTCTGGGCTAATGTCGTAGGCGGGCGCCCGCGGCACCATCCGCAGATTGACGATGGCCAGGTCGACGAACAGCAGCAGCAAGAGCAGCCCCCACCGCCAGCGTCGCTGCATGCTGGGCGCCAGCACCGCAGCGCCAAGAGCGCTCAGCAGCATGGCCCCCAGCCACAAGAACAGCCATTGCTGCGGGGCATCGCGCAACATCACCGCCAGCATGATGGCGCTGATGAACAACAACAGGGCCATGGTCGTCACGATGCGCCGCCACGTTAGCCGCCACTCGTCGACGCAGCGCTCAAGCCAGAACGCACACCCCATTCCCGCCAGCACCGCCAGCCCCAGGCTATAGAGCGAAAGCCAGCGCTCTTGCTGCCGGAAAAGCGTCAGCCCCGGCAGCACGCGATACCCGAGCTCAAAGAGCACGCCATCGTCGCCCAGCGCCATCACAGCCGCCAGCAGCACAACGATGGTCCAAAAGCGCCGCTCGCTACTGCTCGCTGGGTCGACAGGGCCATGCTGCCACCAGGCAGCCTGCACCAGCATCAGGGCGGCCACACCCACATACTGAGGCATAAAACGGCTCAACGCCCCGGGCACCAGCGCCTGCAGATAGTCGCTCATCGGCAGGCCAGACTGCGCAAAGCCATAGCCCACATCACCACGCACGGTATAGGGCAGGTAGTGCAGCCCCGGGTACCAGGAAGCGGCCGAGCACCCGACCGCCAGCAGCGCCACCAAGGCGCCTCCGCCAAGCACCCAGCCAGGATGCCACCGCGCGCGCCAGGTGGTGTATAGATAGTAGGCCACGGCCAGATAGGCCGCGTGCAGCAATGTCTGCGGATGGCCAGCCAGAGCGCTACAGGCCATGGCCAGGCCCACGGCAGTCAGCCAGGGGAGTGGCCGCGGCGAACGTGCCGCACGACGGAGCAAAAGCAGCGTCAGTGGCAGCCAGGCGATGGTCTCGAGGATAGCGAGCTGCAGTAAGGGGTAGCCGGTCAGATATCCGCCCAGCGCAAAGGCCATCGCGGCGATCAGGCCGGCCTCGCGCCTGCGAGTGATGTTATACGTCAGCCCATACAGCCCTGCTCCTGCCAGCCACAGGTGCAGCAGCCCTTCGAGCTCGAGCAGGCGAACGCGCAAAGGCATCGCTGGCGAGAGCCAGAGGAGCAAAAGCCGGGGCGGATAAGTCACTGCGGCCTGTACGTCGGCGGCAAAGGGAAAGCCGCCATAGCTGCCGGGCGACCAGACAGGCAACCGCCCTGCAGCCAGTTCGCGGTGCTGAAAGACGGCAAAAGGGTAGAACTGGCCGGTCAAGTCGCTGGCCGGCAGTGCCTGGGCGCCCACGAGCAGCGACCCGTATAGCACGCCAACCAGTACCGTCCAGAGCAGCAGCGGCGGCAGGTGACAGCGCAGTTGACGCATGGGCCGCATACTAGCATTGGCCGGCCCATGCGTCAACGCTGGTATCGACTCACCCTGGGCTAGCCCGCCGGCTCGATCAGCGTGTGATCCAGATACGTGTGTGTGCCAACAGCGCTATACCAGGCCACCTGGCGGCATCCCTCAGCTGCGCTCTGGCGTGCAAAAGTGCTGGGGCGCAGGTCTGCTGCCCACGGCCCATCGGTCAACAGCTCGTGCAGCACGCGTCCGTCCATCGTCTTGGGCGGCTTGATGCCAAGCATATGTAGAACGGTAGGCGCCACGTCCACTAGCCCACAGGGCACATCAGAGACGAGGCCCGTGCGAATGCCCGCACCCCAGGCCACCAGCGTGTTGCGCAGCGCGTAAGGACTGGTAGAGCCATGGGTTGCCACGCTCCCGCCAGGATGCCCGGCCACCATACCCGGTACACCATAGGTGTTGCATTCGTCGCTCCAGCGTGGCGAGTACATGATGGGCGCCGAACGAGCGTGGCTGCCGCCCACAGCGCTCTGGGGCAGCGCACCTGGGCAAGCCGTCAGCAGGTCATCGCGCACAAAGACGCCGCTCACCCAGGGCTGCGTCAGCAACCAGGTGGCGAGCTCGCCCACACGAGGCAGCGTCTCGTCGTTCAGATACAGGCTGCAGCCCGCTGGTACAACATCTGGAGAGCTGGCCGATGCCTTGAACCCCGCGCCGATCAGCGCAGCAGTCACGGGAAGGTCGGAGCCAATAGTCTCAAAGCCATGATCAGACAGGTAAAAGACGGTCAGTGGCTCGGGGAGCGCCCTCTCCAGATACTGCACGAGCGCTGCCACCTCGGCATCCACCTGGCGGAGTGCCTCGACGGCCTCGGGCGAACGGATGCCATGGCCGTGCTGCGCATGGTCTGGCTCGGTGATCCACAATGTCACCACATCGGGCCGATCGCGCGGGATGAGCACATCGCGCAGGGTAGCGATGACCTGGCGGTTGCGCTCGGCCGAAGACGCGCTCTCGGTGAGCAGTCCACCATGCTCTTCCACGAGCTCGGCCTCGAATGCCCTTGGCCAGGCCACTGCCCAGTTGACGATGGGGGCAGTGACTGTCGGGTTGGTGAGATAAGTGGTACCAGGCGATCCCGATCCGGCAGATACAAAGCGCCGACCGCGCTGCGCCAGCAGCTCGGGCAGTGTGGGCGCGGTCAGCAGCCGACCCTGCTCGGCGTCTGCCAGCGCTTGTAGAGCACGCCAATCGGCACATGAGATGGGCGCCTGAGGGTCTACCGCCGGCACATAGAGCTCGTTATCGACCAGGCCGTGCTTGCCAGGCTGGCAGCCGGTGCTCAGGCTGGCGGCATTGATGCGCGTGGCGCTCGGCCACACAGCATGGCTGTGTTGGCAAAAAACGCCTGCCTCGCTTTGGCGTGCCAGATAGGGGGTCAGTTCGTCGCAGACAAGGTCAGGCCGCAGCCCGTCCCAAACGGTGAGCAGAATCATGGCGCCTCCACGCGAGTGATTGGCCAGCCAATAGCCACATGGGCGCTAGCATAGCGCCAAAG
>JAAYDS010000221.1 GCA_012729155.1 Chloroflexota bacterium
GCACTATCGGCATGTGCTCAACATTCATCCGGCGCTGCCAGGCGCCTTTCCAGGCATGCACGCCATCGAACGCGCCTACGAGGCCTATCAGCGCGGTGAGATCGCACACACTGGGGTAATGGTGCACCTGGCGCCCGATGAGGGGGTCGACGTCGGGCCGGTGGTGTGTCAAGAGGTGGTGCCAATACTCCCCGACGACAGCCTTGAGTCGCTCGAGGCGCGCATCCACGAGGTGGAGCACCGACTCTACATCGAAGCGATTCGCCTTGTCTTGCACGAGCTCGGGCCAGAAGCCTAGCTCCACACAAAAGCGTTCGCAGCAATCACGCTGTGCAGGTCTTGCGTGCAAGCCTCGCAGAACGTCCAGCCCAACTCGGCCTCATCCTCAGACAGCGCGATCAGATCCTCGAGAGTGACGGCGTGTCGCATCACGCAGCGGTTGCTGCAGTGCATCTCGAGCCCTCTGCGCACCACTGCATGCGTGCGTCCAAAGCTAGGCACTGCGAGCACATGCCCCAGATGATGCCTCACGAGTCGCGCCAGAGCGCGCTCGCGGTCGGCACGGTCAGCTATGCGTCTCACCTGATGGACCGACACTATCGCAGCGGTTCCAGGCAAGCTCGTCCCAAGGCAATAGAGATCAGGGCGGGCACGCGCGAGCGGTGCGGGGAACTCGGTCAGGTCCTCGTCAATCATCACAAGGTCATAGTGATCAGTAGCTCGCTGCCAGGGCTCTCTGCGCACCAGTTCCAGGTACTGCGGTGCGATGACGCGATCGAGCTCTCGATCGTAGCTCTGCTCAATGTACCACTGATTGCCCCAGTAGGGTTGGTCATCCATCAGCGCGGGGATGACCCAGTTGCCAAAGACACGCACAGGCATGGGCGGATCATAAAAAGCCATCGGGTGGCGAAAGTAGAGCCACTTGATGACCTGATCCACTGTCTGCACCAGGATTCGGCTCTCTCGACGAGCGATGCCCTCGCTCCAAGTGATCGAGATGCCCTTGCCCATGCTGCCTCCAGCTGTCATGTGCCTTGTTGATCTGAGCCGATTATGCCATACCGGGGTTGGCCCACAAAACCCCGCACCCACGGCCTTGCCCAGACGGAGTGCTGCGGCTATGATTATGGTAGTCGTGTATGGGGCTGGAGAGATGCCGTGGCACCATTAGTCAAACCAAACATCGCTCGTCTCGAGAAACGGGGCAGGGTCAAGGGCTTGATTCGTGCCCTCAGACACAGAGATGCCGCCGTCCGCGGCGAAGCCATCATGGCGCTTGGGCGTCTACGCGCTCCCGAGGCCGTCGGCCCGCTCATCAGCGCCATGCTCGACGAGCAGAGCTCGGTCGCGATTATGGCTATCCAGTCGCTGGGAGAGATTGGCGAGCCCTCAGCGATTGAGGCGCTCGTGGTCATGCTTAACAGCGGCGGGCCTGAGCGGCGGGTGGCTGCCCTGCGGGCCCTCGGGGCCATCGGCACCGAGCAGGCCTTTGCTGGCATCGCCTCAGTACTACGTGGCACCCAGACCGATCTAGACGAGCACGCGATTGGCGCTTTGGTGCGCTGTGGTCCAGAGCACTTGCCCCGCCTGCTAGACCTACTCGCAGACAGTGAGCCGCGTGTTTCGGCAGCCGCCACTGCGGCGTTGCGACAGATGGGCCAACCTGTACAGGCAGCTCTAGAGGAGCAGGCCAGATCAAAAGACCAACTCGTGGCCGAGCGAGCTGTGCGCGCCCTTGGCAAACTTGCCACCCCCTCTGCCCTCGATACGCTCGTGAGCATGCTGTATCAGGGTAGCTACACCCTGCGCGCCGCAGCACAAGAAGCGTTGCTGGGGGCCGGAGGCGAGGCCATCACACAGCTGAAGGCTGCCATCGACAGCGGAGACCTCAA
This sequence comes from Chloroflexota bacterium, assembly GCA_012729155.1. Taxonomy (GTDB): domain Bacteria; phylum Chloroflexota; class Anaerolineae; order UBA1429; family UBA1429; genus JAAYDS01. Next base: position 1,896 of record JAAYDS010000221.1, read on the forward strand.
CAGACAACGCGCTGCCGTGCAGGCGCTGGGCGCAAGTGATCTGCCCGAGGCCGTCCCGGTGTTGGCCGAGCTCGTCAGTCAGGGGCCCAAGCCACTGGCACGGACGGGCATCCAGGCGCTGGGCGAGCTGCAGCAGGGCGCCGCCATCCCCACGCTGCTCGCTGCGCTAGGCAGTGACGATTGGCTGCTGCGACAACATGCGGCCGAAGGGCTGGGCCGGTTGACATTGCAGGACGACGAGATCGACCGGCTGGCGGAGATGCTTTATGACGGCACCTCGGCAGTTCGAAAGGCTGCACTACAATCGCTCGAAACGCTCAACTGGCGCCCCGCGACCCCTGAGCAGCGGGTCGCCTACCACGTGGC
>JAAYDS010000222.1 GCA_012729155.1 Chloroflexota bacterium
ATTCTAACCTCAAGGGCCTCATCACCGTCAAAGACATCCAGAAGAAGATGGACTTTCCCATGGCAGCCAAAGACGCTGGGGGCCAACTGCTGGTTGGCGCGGCTGTAGGCGTGGGCGCCGACATGATTGAGCGTGCCAGGACCCTGGTCGAGGCGGGCGCTGACGTGCTATCGCTCGACACAGCCCATGGCCACTCGCTTATGGTGTTGCGCGCGGTAGAGCAGTTGCGGCGCCAGTTCCCCGACGTCACATTGTTTGCCGGCAACGTCGTCACGGCCGAGGGCACCCGCGATCTGATAAACGCCGGCGCCCATGTGGTCAAGGTGGGCGTGGGCGCCGGCTCGATCTGCACTACGCGCATCGTGGCCGGCTGTGGCATGCCACAGCTCAGTGCGATCATGGAATGTGCCGAGGCCGCCAGGCCGTACGGCGCCGGCATCATCGCCGATGGAGGCATCCGCTATAGTGGCGACATCGTCAAGGCCCTGGCCGCCGGCGCCGATGCCGTCATGCTGGGCAATCTGCTCGCGGGCACCGACGAGAGCCCGGGTGAGGTGGTGATCTACGAGGGACGCCGCTTCAAGGAATACCGTGGCATGGGCTCGCTCGGGGCGATGCGCCACGGCTATGGCCGTGATCGCTACGCATCGAGCGTTGATACCGAGTCGACCTCATCATCGGCTCGTGCCTCGGGCAAGACGGTGCCAGAGGGTATTGAGGGCCGTGTCGCGTACAAGGGACAGATGCCCGACGCCGTATTTCAGCTCATGGGCGGTCTGCGCTCGGGTATGGGCTATGTGGGCGCCGCGAACCTGGCTGAGCTACATCAGAAACGACGCTTTGTGCGTATCTCGCACGCCAGTTATGTCGAGAGCCATCCGCACAGCATCGTGATCACCAAAGAAGCTCCCAACTATCAGATCCGGCCGTGACCTTGACTCCAACTTGTCGATCGCACTCGGAGGGCGCCTACTGTGTCTGACTCGGCCATGGCCACCGACCGCATCTATCGTGTGTGCGTATCGCCCCAGCCCGCCCTCGTTAACGCGACGTCGGTATTGGCTGACATCTCTACGCTGGGCATCACGGGTGTGCAGGGTATTGTGCGTTCAGACCTCTACTTTTTGCGGGGCGACCTCGATGACGCCGACGTACAGACGCTCTGCGACGAGCTGCTGGTGGACCCCATCGCGCAGACTGCCACCTGGGGGCTGGTCGGTGTGATCTCAGACCAGAGTGACGATGCCCTCATCGAGGTCGGGCTACTGCCAGGCGTGACGGACAGTGTGGCCGACAACTTGCTCGCTCGCGCCGCCCTGATCGGCGTAGACGGCCTTGGCGCCGCCTCCACGGCCCGCTCGTACACCGTTCACGGGCATGTCTCGCAACAGGATTTGACTGCCATCGCCGAGCGCCTGCTGTGCAACCAGGTGATCGAGTACTATGCGCTCGGGCAGCTTGTACCTCACGTGGGAGACGCGCACCACGCCACCGAGCTGCGAGCAGAGACCATAGCGGTGCGCAATCTATCTTGCGAAGAGCTGCAGGCACTATCTCGCGAACGGCTATTGTCGCTCGACCTGAACGAGATGCTTGCCATCCGTGACTACTATGAGCGCGAGGGGCGCGACCCGACCGATGTCGAACTCGAGAGCCTGGCGCAGACGTGGTCTGAGCACTGTGTCCACAAGACGTTCAAGGCTCTTGTGGATTATGTCGAGCATGGTCATGATGGCGTCAAGCAGCGAGAGACCATCGACGGGCTGATCAAGACGTATCTACGCGCCGCCACACAGTCCATCGCTGCCCCCTGGGTGATCTCGGCTTTTGTGGACAACGCTGGCATCGTTGCCCTGGGAGACGCGCACGAGGTATCGATCAAGGTCGAGACGCACAATCACCCCTCGGCGCTCGAGCCCTTTGGCGGGGCTAACACTGGCGTGGGAGGCGTCGTGCGTGATGTGATGGGAGTGTCGGCACGCCCCATCGCAAACACCGATGTGCTCTGCTTTGGCCCACTCGACCTCGATCCCACCCACCTGCCCACTGGCGTGCTGCATCCACAGCGCATCTATGGCGGCGTGGTTGCCGGTATCGAGGATTATGGCAACAAGATGGGCATCCCCACCGTCAACGGCGCCATCTGGTTCGACGAGGGCTACACCGCCAATCCGCTGGTGTACTGCGGCTGTGTCGGGCTGGCGCCACGCGGCGCACATCCCTCGGGCGCTCGCCCTGGCGATCTAGTGGTGGTACTCGGCGGCCGCACTGGCCGCGATGGTCTACACGGGGCCACCTTCTCATCGCTCGAACTGACCGACGAAACCGGTGAACTGACCGGTGGCGCCGTGCAGATCGGCAACCCTATCACCGAAAAGATCACCCTCGACGCGATGCTGGTGGCCCGCGATGAGCACCTCTACAGCGCCATCACTGATTGCGGCGCGGGCGGCCTGTCATCGGCCGTAAGCGAGATGGGCGCCGAGACCGGCGTTGAGGTCGATCTGGCCACGGTGCCGCTCAAGTACGCTGGCCTGCAGCCGTGGGAAATCTGGTTGTCCGAGGCGCAAGAGCGCATGGTGTTGGCCGTACCCGAGGGCCACAAGGCCCGTCTGCAACAGATCTGCGCCCTCTATGGCGTCGAGATGACCGTCATCGGCCGCTTTGTCGACAGTGGTCGCCTCTTGCTGACCCACGGCGAGCTGCAGGTGGCCGATCTGTCGATGTCGTTTTTGCACGATGGGCTCCCGCGACGCCGGCTTCGCGGCGAGTGGCACGCCCCCGTTTGGTCTCAGGCTGACCTGTCAGATGCAGCGTCAAGCCTCAGGGCTGTGACTCTGGACATGCTGGCGCACCCCAACATCCGGAGCAAAGAGGACGTCGTGCGGCGCTACGACCATGAGGTGCAGGGCGCGACGCAGATCAAGCCCTTTGTTGGCGTGCATGCCGATGGCCCCTCAGATGCAGCTGTGCTCAGACCGCTGGAACTGCGCGACAGCGGACTCGGCATCGCTCTCGGAAACGGCTTCAACCCCGCCTATGGCAAGCTGGACCCCTACGCCATGGCGGTGAGCGCCATCGACGAGGCCGTGCGCAACGTGGTGGCCGTGGGCACTGATCCCGCACGGATCGCGATCCTGGACAATTTCTGCTGGGGCAACCCCGCCCTGCCCGACCGCATGGGCAGCCTGGTGCGTGCCTGTAAGGGCTGTTACGATGGCGCTCTGCACTATGGCACCCCGTTTATCTCGGGCAAAGACAGTCTCAACAACGAATACCTCGATACGGTATCGGGCAAGCAGGTAGCAATTCCCCCTTCGTTGCTGATCACGGCGCTGGGAATCGTACCAGACGCCGAGCGCTGTGTGACCATGGACCTCAAGACGCCTGGCAACCGGCTATACCTGATCGGAGAGACGCGCCGCGAGTTGGGCGGCTCCTTGTGGCTGCAGGTCACGACCGATTCGGGCGGCATGCCACCCGGCATCGCTCCCTTTGGCCCCGCTTTGGCGCGAGCCCTGCATGGCGCCATCGCCGCCGGCCATGTCTCTGCCTGCCACGATCTCTCAGAGGGCGGGCTGGCCGTGGCCGCCAGTGAGATGGCCTTGGGCGGCCGCCTTGGCGTCGATATCGACCTATCGCGCCTGCCAGGCGACGCTGCCAGCGAGCTGGCGCCTGTAGAGCGCCTCGTAGCCGAATCGAACGCCCGTTACCTGGTTGAGGTGGCACCAGACCACGCAGCGGCTTTCGAGGCCGCCTTTGAAGGCCTGCCCTGCGCCGCAGTGGGGCATGTGCTCAAAGAACCTGAGGTGCGCTTTTGCGCGCAGGAGGGTGCCATGCCGCTGCTCGAACTCAGTCTCAGCGAGATTGCATCTGCCTGGAGGGGACATATCGATGGCTAGCCTGGCAAGTGGCACCTTACCTCGCGTCATCATCCTGCACGCGCCGGGCACAAACCGTGATCGCGAAGCTGCCCTGGCGTGCGAGCTCGCCAACGGGGCACCGGAGATCGTGCACATCAATCAGTTGGGCGTGGGCGACCGTCGCCTGGCAGACTATCAGATGCTGGTGATCCCTGGCGGCTTTTCGTATGGCGATGACCTTGGCGCAGGCAGGCTGTGGGCCAACGACCTGTATCACCGTTTCCGTGATGACCTCGATGCCTTTGTAGCCTCGGGCAAGCCAGTGTTGGGCATCTGCAACGGTTTTCAGGCGTTGGTCAAGGCCGGATATCTGCCCGGGCCTGCCCCGCTGCAGCGGGTGACACTGACTCAGAATCAGCAGGGACGCTTTGAGTGCCGCTGGGTACGGCTACAACCGTTACCAAACAGCCGCAGCCTGTTCACGAGGGGGCTAGAACAAGACATTCTGTGCCCCGTGGCTCACGGCGAGGGCCGACTATGGATAGATGATGCCAACCAGTCTCGCGCTCTGTTCGACCAGGGCCTGGTGGGGCTCCAATACGCACCTACTGTCGATGGCGCTTTTACCACCGCAGCCGCCGCCTATCCCGACAACCCCAACGGCTCTATCGGCAATATCGCCGGGCTCTGCAACTGGGCCGGGAACGTATTCGGGCTCATGCCGCACCCAGAAGACCATGTACTCGCATGGCAGCACCCTCGCTGGTCGCGTGGCGAGCATGATGGGATGGGGTTACCCCTATTCGTCAACGGTATGCGGGCCGCAGGTCAGTTCTAGGAGATCATGCTCAGGTGACAACCTATTCGCACGAGACCTTTATCTCGCCCTTTACCTGGCGCTATGGCAGCGACGAGATGCGTTCCATCTGGTCCGAATACCACAAGCGGCGGCTGTGGCGGCGCATCTGGGTGGCGTTAGCTGAGGTGCAGGCCGAAGCAGGCCTCGTCACTGAAGTCCAGGCTGCCGACTTGAGGGCCCATGCCGAGGATATCGACTGGGAGCGGGCACAGGCGCTCGAGCGTGAGCTGCGCCATGATCTGATGGCCGAGGTACACGCCTATGCCGAGCAGTGCCCGGTAGGGGGCGGCATCATCCATCTGGGCGCCACCAGCATGGATGTGGAAGACAACGCAGATGCGCTGCGCATTCGCGATGCACTGCTGCTGGTGCGCGGCCGGCTTGCCGCCCTGCTCCAGGCTCTGGCCACCCATGTCGAGGCTGAGGCCGATACCATGGTCATGGCTTACACTCATCTGCAGCCAGCCGAGCCCACCACACTGGGCTACCGTCTGGCCCAATACGCTCAGGACCTGTTTGAAGACTGGGCCTCGCTTGAGCAAACGCTACCACGCGTCAAGGGCAAGGGCTTTAAGGGGGCTGTCGGTACAGCTTCGTCTTACGAGCACCTGCTCTCTGACGCGTCGCTTTCGCCCGAGGAGATGGAGCGCCGCATCATGTCGCGGCTCGGCATCGCTGCCTTTGAGGTTGCCACGCAAACCTATCCCCGCAAGATGGACTGTCTGGTGCTCGACGTGCTGGCCGCTCTGGCGCAAAGCTGCTACAAGCTGGCCCTGGATATCCGTCTGTTGCAGTCGCCCCCCTTGGGCGAGCTCTCCGAGCCGTTTGGGGCCCAGCAGGTGGGCTCTTCAGCCATGCCGTTCAAGCGCAACCCCATCACGTCAGAGAGTGTCTGCTCGTTGGCTCGGCAGGTAGTAGCGCTGGCGAGGGTGTCGTGGGACAACGCCGCTCACTCGGCGCTAGAACGCACGCTGGACGACTCGGCCAACCGTCGCTCGGTGTTGCCCGAGACCTTTCTGGCTATCGATGATATCCTGATGCGCCTCACACGCGTGGTCAAGGGCCTGCGCATCAACCGCGAGGGCATAGCCCGCAATCTTGCCACCTATGGGCCTTTTGCCGCTACCGAGCCGTTGCTGATGGCGCTGGTCAAGGCAGGGGCATCGCGGCAAGAGATGCACGAGCGCATCCGCGCTTGTAGTATGGCCGCGTGGGAGGCGCTGCAGCGGGGCGAGACGAATCCCTTGATCGCGCTACTGGCCGAGGATCGCGAGATCACGCAGTATCTACCCGCAATACAGGTTCGAGCCATCATTGCGCAAGGGGCTGGCGTGGGTAACGCCCCTGCCCGCGCTGTGCGTCTGGCTCGTCGTATCACCGCTACAGTGCAGTCGGTCGCGAGCAACCACCCAGCGGCCCAGTGATACAGGAGTAGAACTCATGCTGGTATCAGAGACAGAGTTCGGCCCGGCTCTCGCGCAGGGCAAGACCAAGGTGATCTATGCGCACCCGACGCGAGATGACCTGGTCTACATGTTCCACAAAGATGACCTCTCGGCGGGTGACGGCGCCCGAAGAAGCACGTTGCCTGGCAAGGGCGCAGTGGCGTGCCGCACCAACTCGAACGTCTTTTACGTGCTCGAGGTCGAAGGTGTACCCACGCACTATATCGGCATGATCGGCGACCGCATCAACCTAGTTACGCCTTGCGCCATGATCCCTATCGAGGTGGTCATGCGGCGGATCGCCTTTGGCTCGTATCTGCGGCGACACCCAGAGATCGTCGAGGGCACACGCTTTGAGCCTACTGTTGTCGAGTTCTTTTACAAAGATGACGCCCAGCACGATCCGTTGGTGAACGAGGAGCAGATCGTAGCGATGCAGGTAGCCACGCCGACAGAGATTGAGGCCATGCGCACCGTCGGTCAGCGCGTATTCGAGATCCTCGAAGGCGAGTGGGCCAAACAGGACGTGACGCTGGTCGACCTCAAGATCGAGTTCGGACGGACGCGCTCGACCGGTGAGCTGGTGGTGGCCGACGTGATCGACAACGACTCCTGGCGCATCTGGCCTGGTGGCGACCGCACCCGTCAACTCGACAAGCAGGTGTACCGTGACCTGCCAGAGGTGGACGATGCACACCTCAAGCAGGTGCTGGCCAACTACATGGCCGTGGCCGACCTCACCGACCGCTGGGTGCTGCCTGAAGAGCATCACCACCACCACGACGAGTAGCCGGTAGGAGGGATGATGAAGGTCGTACTGCTGATGGGCTCTCGGAGCGACCTCGACCATGTGACCCGCATCACAGACCAGCTCGATCTGTGGCAGGTGCCATGGGAGCGGCACGTGGCCTCGGCTCACAAGAGCGTCCGCTATTTGCTGCGGCTGATCGAGGCCTACAATGGCCTGGATGAACCGACAGTGTTCATTGCAGTGGCGGGCCGTTCTAACGCGTTGGCCGGCATGCTCGACGCCAACACACCCCTCCCGGTCATCACCTGCCCCCCTGTGGCAAGCAGTTTTGGCGGCGCAGATGTCTACTCTTCGCTGCGCATGCCGTCAGGCGTGGCACCTGCGGTAGTGTTAGAGCCCCAGGGCGCTGCCCTGGCCGCGGCCAAGATCCTAGCCCTGTACGACCCTGCCCTGCGCGCCCGCCTGGTGGCTTTTCAGGAACAACTCACACAGGAAGTGATCCGTGCCGATCAGTCAGTGCAATAGTCAGTCTTGCTCCAATGCTTGCGTCGCTGACAGCGACCGCCCGCACGAGTCCTGTGGTGTCTTTGGCATCTATGCCCCCAGCGAGCAGGTGGCTCGCCTGACCTTCTTTGGGCTTTTTGCTTTACAGCACCGCGGGCAAGAGAGCGCTGGCATCGCCGTGTCAGACGGCCAACGCGCCACGCTGTACAAAGAGATGGGCCTCGTGACACAGGTGTTCAACGAGGATAACCTACGTCCGCTCGCGGGCCACATCGCTATCGGGCACACCCGCTATTCGACAGCAGACTCGTCTCGCCCCGTCAGTGCACAGCCGTTTCTGCTCGAGTCGATGCTTGGGCCCATCGCCATCGCCCATAACGGCAACCTGGTGAATACGAACGAACTGCGTCAACGCCTGTTCCAGCGCGGGGTCGGGCTGACGTCATGGTGCGATACCGAGATCATGATCCAGCTGCTCGCCGGCGCGCAGGGGTCCACCTGGGTCGATCGCATCCGCGATGTCATGGCAATCAGCCGTGGGGCCTACTCGCTCACGCTGCTCACACGTGATGCGCTCTATGCGGTTCGCGACCCGTGGGGCTTTAGGCCGCTGTGCATGGGGCGCCTCAATGGCAACGGTTGGGTCGTGGCGTCTGAAACCTGTGCGCTGCAGGTGCTGGGCGTGCACGACGTGCAAGAGGTACCGCCTGGTGCTATCGTCGAGATCACCGCAGAGGGCGCCACCATTCACCAGGGGCTGCCGCCGGCGCAACGCCACCTCTGTGTGTTCGAATACATCTACTTTTCGCGGCCCGATAGCGTGATGGATGGACAACTTATTCATCAAGTGCGGCAGCAGTTGGGGCGCGAGCTCGCACGCGAGCACCCCGTCGATGCCGACCTCGTGATGAGCATCCCTGACTCTGCGACAGCGGCAGCCATAGGCTATGCGCACGAATCTGGCATTCCCTACAACGAAGGGCTGATGAAGAACCGCTACATCGGGAGAACGTTCATTCAACCTGATGACCGGCTGCGCAAGGCCGGCGTGGCGCTCAAGTTCAACACCATGCCCGAGATACTCAAGGGCAAACGCGTCGTTGTGGTCGACGACTCTATCGTACGCGGCAACACCAGCCAACCGATCCTCGACCTGGTGCGCAAGGCCGGCGCGCGTGAAGTGCACATGCGTGTTTCGTCGCCGCCCATTATGCACCCGTGCTTCATGGGCGTCGACATGGCCACCTATGACGAGTTGATCGCGTACCACCACTCAGTTCCCGAGATCGAGAGGCTCCTGGGCGCCGATTCGCTCGGCTTTTTAAGCCTCGAGGGCCTGATGCGCGCTGTAGACCGCCCTGGCAACCAGTTCTGCCTATCCTGCTTTGTGGGCGAGTATCCCTTCGACGAACGAATGGGCGGGTTTGCGCGCGACTGCGAAACGGTGCGCGAGGGAGGCCGGTGATGCGTGTTCTGCTTGTGGGCTCGGGCGGGCGCGAGCACGCCCTGGCCTGGGCCATCGCTCGCTCGCCCCGCTGCGAG
>JAAYDS010000223.1 GCA_012729155.1 Chloroflexota bacterium
CTGCAAGAGATCCAGGGGGTGGAGGAATGAACCCGATCCGTGTCGGCATTCTCGGCGCAACGGGCGCCGTCGGTCAGCGCTTTATCGAGTTGTTGAGCGGCAACCCCTGGTTCGAGATCACGGCTCTGGCTGCCTCTGAGCGTTCAGAGGGCAAGACCTATGCCGAGGCCTGCGAGTGGCGCATCTCAGCCGATATGCCAGCGGCCGTGCGCGCCATGCCGGTGCTCTCTTGCGCGCCCGGGCTCGACTGCCAGATCGTTTTCTCGGCGCTGCCGCCCGCCGCCGCACGCGAGGTGGAAGAGCAGTTTGCCGCGGCGGGCTATGGCGTGTTGAGCAACGCCAGCGCGCACCGCATGGACCCCGACGTGCCCCTGCTGATCCCTGAGGTCAATGCCGATCATCTGGCGTTGATCGACGTGCAGCGCCGCAACCGCGGTTGGGGACGGGGCTTTATCGTCACCGACCCCAACTGCTCGACGGTGGGCATGACGCTGCCGCTCAAGCCCCTCCACGATGCCTTTGGCGTGCGCCGGGTGATCGTGACCACCATGCAGGCGCTCTCGGGCGCCGGCTACCCCGGGGTGCCCTCTCTTGACATCCTCGACAACGTGGTGCCCTTTATCCGCAATGAAGAGGACAAGATGATCAGCGAGCCGCGCAAACTGCTAGGCCGGTTCGTCGACGACCACATCGCCATGGCCGATATCCGCATCAGCCCGGCCTGCAACCGCGTGGCCGCGCGCGACGGACATCTCGAGACGCTGGCCATCGAGTTTGCGCACAAGCCGTCCTCGGCCGCAGAGGTGCAAGAGGCGCTGCGCTCCTTCCGCAGCGCGCCCTACGCGCTGGGCTGCCCTTCGGCGGTCGAGCAGACCATCATTGTCCGCGAGGAGCCCGACCGCCCGCAGACCCTCAAAGACCGTGACGCTGGCCATGGCATGGCGGTAACGGTGGGCCGCGTACGCCCCTGTGAGGTGTTTGACTACAAGATGGTCGTGCTGGCCCACAACACCATCCGAGGCGCAGCGGGCGGCTCGATTCTGAACGCCGAGATCATGGTCGCCAGAGGGATGATCGCATGAGCTGGAAGCGTGGCACCCTGGCCGACCTGTTCGGCGATCTCGTGGTCTATCGAAACCTCGAGCCGCAAGATCGCCGCATCGCGGGCCTGTCGTCGGTATGGCGTCAGCTGGGGCTGACCAGCCCAGCCGTGCCGCGCAAGACGACCGCCGAGTATGCTCTGGCGCTGCGGTGCTTTGTCGAGGAGGCACAGCGCCTGCGCGGGTTGCCGCCCATCGAGCGACTGCTCTTTGTGGGCGACACCGCCATGAACGATGGCCAGGCGGCGCGCAACCTGGGGCGTTTCTGGCCGATGCGCGGCTTTATCGGCGCTGAACGGCCGGCGCAGGCGCCCGCAGTAACCCGTGATGACGACCTGTTGCTGGCCAACCGCTGGGCGGCGCTGGGCGAGTTCTATGCCTGGGCTGTGTCCGAGGGGTTTGCAGGCGACGATCGCACCGCGCTGTTGATCGACCTGGATAAGACCTCGCTGGGCGCTCGTGGCCGCAATGACGGCGTCATCGATGGGGCGCGTGTGGCCGCTGTCAAGCGTACTCTCACAGTGGCGCTAGGCGAGCGGTTTGACGAGCCGTCGTTCGTCAAAGTGTATGACCGCCTCAATCAGCCAGACTATCACCCATTTACCGCCGACAACCAGGACTATCTCGCCTACATCTGCCTGATGGTGGCGGCCGGCATCTATGATGCCGAGCAGTTGTGGGCCGACCTCGATGGGGGGGCGCTCACCACGCTAGAGCAGTTCAGCGCTGTCTGCGAGCGACATCGTGATGCCATGTGGCCCGCCCTGCGCGAGGCGCAGCAGCAGTTACAGGCTGGCCTGGCCGCCCAAGACCCGACGCCCTTCAAGAGCTTTCGGCGCGTCGAATACCACGAGACGGTGGCCTGCATGGACGTGCTGCCCGACGATGCCACTGCAGAACAGGTGCTGGCCCAAGAGATCGTCATCACTGCCGAGGTGGCCTCGCTGGTGCGGATGCTGCGTCAACAGGGCGCGTTGGTGTTTGCTATCTCTGACAAGCCTGATGAGGCCTCGACGCCCACCGCAAAAGACGCGGCGGCAGGCATGCAGCCCATCCATCGCACGAAGATGAAGGTGTACGGCGCCGAGCTGTTTTAGCCACGGCAACCGCTCTGACGGTGCCCGTCATGCCCCCAGGCGGTGGCCTCGCAGGGTCACATCGCCCGCCAGGATGGTGTGGCGGGCGCCGTTGGCAACCTGCACCACCAGGGCGCCGCTGTCGGTTACATCTACCGCTACCCCGCTGATGACCTCATCGGCCGTGCCCACCTGCACCTGCTGGCCGATGGTAGCCAGTGCCGCGCGCCAGGACTCGTGGGGCGACCACCCCGCGCACAGTGGCAGATAGAGCGCCTCGATCTCAACCAGCAGGCGCGCCAACAGCTCCACTCGCGAAACGGGCGCGCCGGTTTCGGCCAGCAGACTGGTGGGCGGCGTCATGGTCTCAGGCAGGTCGCTGGGGGCCAGGTTCGCGTTAAGGCCCATGCCCACCACCATATAGTCGAGGGTGCCTGCGCTCACAGGCCCCAGTTCGGTCAGTAC
>JAAYDS010000026.1 GCA_012729155.1 Chloroflexota bacterium
ATGATGGCCTGCAGCCAGCGCTCATCTCCCAGCACAGCATAGGCCATGGCAGCGCTGCTGAGGGTGTTGACGTGACTGTAGGCGTGCCCGCCCACAAAGGCATCACGCCCAGCCGCCAGGCCAGCCCACATGGCGTCATAGTGCCAGAGCTGCGCATCGTCGCGATAGGCCTCATCGCCCGTCAGCACAAAAGCGCGGTAGAGGTTCTCGCTGAGCGTGTACCACTCGCCATCGTGGGCCCCGGGCGCGTTGCCAGACTGGTTGGCAAAGGTTGCTGGCCGTCGCTCTCTACCCAGGCGTCTGTTGGCCCAGCGGGTCAGGGTCTTGAGTAGCCCGACCGCGTGATCATCGCCGAGGTAGTGGGCCACATCCACCAGGCCACCACAGAACTTGTCAAAGGTATAGTGGCCGATGGCGGCCGTGCCATCGCGCCCCTGTGAGCCGGCAAAGCCATCCGCGTCCCAGGTCTGCGCCCAGCCAGCGAGCAGGGTGAGCGCCTTGTGGCGCAGAGCATCGTCGTCGGTGGCGCGGGCCATGCGTGCCAAGGCGCTCAACCATTGACCAAAGGTATGCGCTCCGCCACCACCGCTGTACCACATGGCGCGGTCATCCCCATAATACCAGCCCCCCATAGGCTTGCCAGGGCTGGGCTGCCCCGCGCGTTGTCTGAAGCCAAAGAGCATGTCGTCGTTAGGGAGCTGCAGGTAATAGTCGCGCGCCTGCTCGAACTGCCGCCTGAGCGGGCCCGCGTGCAGGACGACATCTGTTAGGTCAAAGGCGGCGATCTTTTGCCGCGCAGTTGGTATCAGTGCAGCCATCACCTCACCTCCGACGAGCGGCTGCTCGACGGCGCAAACGCCGAACCAGGGCGCCGCCTCACCCCTTGATGCCCGTCATCGCAACGCCAGAGACAAAGTACTTTTGCAGAAACAGAAAGACGATCAACACCGGCGCCACCGAGATGGCCGCGCCGGCCATGGTTGCGCCATAGTCGACGATGTTCTCTGAGGTGAACGCGGCGATGGCCAGCGGCAGCGAGAACTTGTCTTGCGTATTCAAGATCAGCAGCGGCCACAAAAAGTCGTTCCAGCTCCACATGAACTGAAAGATGCCCAGCGCCGCCAGAACGGGCTTCATCAACGGCAGAATGAGCTGCAGGAAGATGCGCAGTTCGGCGGCGCCGTCGATGCGGCCGGCGTCGAGCAGGTCATCGGGGATCGAGTCCATAAACTGGCGCACCAAAAAGATGCCAAAGGAGCTGTAAAAGCCCGGGATGATGATGGCCCGATACGAATCCATCCAACCGAACCAGATCATCATCTGGAAGCGTGGGATGAGCGTGACGGGATAGGGGATCATCATGGTGGCCAGTACGGAGAGAAAGACAATGTTGCTGCCAGGGAAGCGCACCTTGGCGAGCACATAGCCCACCAGGGCGCTGGTGAACAGGATGATCACCGTGGGGGTGATGGACAGGATCAGGCTGTTGCGAAAGTAGAGCGAAAAGTCGAGCTCGCCCCAGATCTTGATGATGTTGTCCATGGTTGGGTTGCGCGAGATCCAGACCGGGGGATAGGCCCTGATCTCTGCCGGCTGCTTGAAGGCGGAGCTGATCATCCAAAAGAACGGGGCAAAGGAGATGATGGCGCCAACGGTCAGCACGATGTAGAGCGCAAACTGACCCCAGGCGCCCCTGGATGTCTTGGTTGGTGCGAGCGCGCGGTCTGTCATCAGCCATCCCCTCTCTAGCGAGTTAGTAGGCCCATTCGGTGGCCAAAACTCGGCGCTGCAGCAGCGTGATTGCCATGATGACGGCGAACAGCACGAACGAGATCGCCGAGGCATACCCAAAGCGCGAGTTGACAAAGGCCTGGTCGAACAGCATGTAGACGATGGTCCGCGTCGAGTTCACCGGCCCACCCTGGGTCATGATGTACATCTCGGTGAACACCTGCAGCGAGCCGATGACGCCTGTGATGGCGATAAAGGCGATGGTTGGGCGCAACAGGGGCACGGTGACGTGCCAAAAGGCCTGCAGGCCGGTGGCGCCATCGACCTTGGCGGCGTCGTACATCGAAGACGGGATGCCCTGGAGACCTGCAAGAAAGATCACGATATCGTACCCGATGCCCTTCCACAGGCTCATGACGGCGATAGAGGGCATGGCCATCTTGGCATCCATCAGGTAGCGGGGCATGCCGCTAACCTGTAGGCCGAGTGAGCCGATCAATGAGGCGAGCACCGAGTTCAGCAGGCCAAAGCGGGGCTGATAGATCCAGTTCCACATGATAGCGGCGGCTACGGTCGACGTCAGCACGGGCAGATAGTAGATCGAGCGATAGAACCCCTTGAGACGCCTGAGCGAGTTGATCAGCGTGGCGAGCACCATCGAAATGACCAGGCCCGCCGGCACACGCAGCGCAGCATAGTAGATGGTGTTCTTGAGCGAGGTCCAGAAGAGCGGGTCTTTGAACAACAGCTCGGAATAGTTGGCAACGCCCACGGCCCGCAGAGGCGTGCGCATAGAGACCGGGTTCCAGTTGGTAAAGCTCATCACAAAAGCATAGATCATGGGAAAGATCAGGAAGATGCCGTAAGAGAGGATCAAGGGGCCGATGGCCAGAGCCACGATCGTCCAGGTGCCTTGTTTGAGCCCCTTCCCGTGCCCTCGCAGAGCCGGCTCAGACGCAAAACTGCCCATTCAGGTCACCTCCAGAAAGAGCGGATTTACAGAGAGCCGTCCAGGGGCCAGCGGTCTGGCCCCTGGACAGAGCAGACACCGATCACATGAGGCATTCGCCAAAGGTGATCTGATCGGCATGACGATACTCGCGCTCGGCAACGTGAAAATTCTCTTTGCCCACCTCTTTGATAAAGTCGGCGGTGAGGCGGTCGCTCTCTTCTTGCGCCTTGAAGACGGCCTCTTTGACGTCCATGCCAGACAAAAAGATGCCGTCTTGGATGTACTTGGTGGCCTCTTCGAGCGCCAGCGGCGAACCCTGCTCGTGGGTGTACATGACCCACTCGCTTTGCGGGCCGGCTGCTACGATCGACTCGTCTGACTGCAGCAACGGATGGTTCAGCAGCGCCGGAGCCGTTGGCGGCGAGCCAAGCGTCAGGGCGTTGTCAACCAAAAAGTCGGGGTTGCTGTAAAGGTAAGCGATCAGGTCAAAACAGACCGGCTTGCGCTCGGCCGGCGTTGTGACCGGCACCACGATGCTCTGCGGGTCGGGGCTGCCGTTGCCCGCGCAGGGGGCAAAGTCACCGGTCAGCGTGGGAACGCGCCTGCAGCCATAGTTGAGCTCGGGGTTGTTCAGGTTGAGGTCGCCAGTGTACCAGGACCACTGGAAGATCATGTAGGCCATGTTGGCCGCAAAAGCATCGGTGAGCTGCAAAAAGTCTGGGTCGACGACCTTGTGCTTTTCCTTGAGATCGACCACCCACTGCAGCGAGTCGATGAACTCTTGCTGGGCATAGCACGGCCGCGTATAGTCCTCATCCCACTTCCAGTGGCCATAGTTCTTCCACATAAAGTAGGCGACGCCACTGGTATTGCCGGCTTCGGCGCCATTGACATCGAAACCAGATACCGAGACACGGCCGGCGGCATCATACTGCGTCAGTGATTTGGCAAAATCCAGGAATTCGTCCCACGTGGTGGGGATGTCGTCTCCGGTGAGCCCCTCGGCCTCGAACATATCCTTGTTGTAGTAGATCAGCGCGGTCATGGCGCCGGTGGGAATCCAAAAGACGCGCCCATCAGGGCCAAGCCACTCGGCCGTCATGGGGAACGTCTCGAGGATCTCGGTCTTGGGAAAGAGCTCTTCAGGATAGGGCTCGAGCAAGCCTCCATAGACAAAGGTCTGATGGTTGTTCTGGTGAAAGTACTGGATATCTGGCCCCTGCCCGGCCGGAATTGAGGCCTTGGTCTTGGTCCAAAAGTCAGACCAGGGGATGGTGGTGACCTCAAATGTGACGTTGGGGTACATGTCGGTGTACTGACGGAACCAGCGCTCCATCATCTCAACGCGTGGCGCGTGCCAGTCCCAGTAGGTCAGGGTGATGGGCTTGCCGTCGTTGGGCGTGCCAAGGGGCTGGTACTTCCAGGGCAGCGGCGAATCGCTGACCATCTTTTCGACGACCTTCTCGACGACCTTTTCGACGACGACGGTCTTTTCGACGACCTGCTCCTTGACGACCTCTTGCTCAACAACCCGCGTGACTTCTTTCTCGACCTCGACAACCTTCTCGACCACCTTGGGCTGGCAGGCCGCAACGAGGGCCCCTGCGATGGCCATGCCTGCTCCTCGCAGCAGACTGCGACGGCTTAACTTGGCGCTCATACTCTCTTGCCTCCTACGTCGTTGTACACGGATAGAGCAGATGACGATGGGTCTGGTCTGTGGCTCAGTGCACGTCGATAGGCACCCCCTTTCGATGGCTGCCGGCATACGGCCGGCAGGCGGGTACACGAGAAACGCGCTCTGACGAGCGCGTATGTGAGGGCAGTGAGACCGGCGTGAGCAGTTGCGAGCAGTCGGGGGGGCACGGACGAGCCGTAGCGGGCGCGTTTGTCGAGGCAGGCAACAGCTGACTGCCGAACGAGGCCCTGCAAGCGCCCGAGGGGTGTCTGAAGCCAGGTTCGCAGAACAGCCGACTACCTTGTCGCCAGAACTGCTGCAGCATGACATCGGGTGTATGGGTGAACACAGCCACATACACGCAAGACCAATATAACATGTAGGCAGGGCCAGCGTCAACCGTTCTGTCAACGTACTGGCAAGAGGGCTCTGGGGTAGACGCCTTTGTCTGCTCGCATTGCAGGCCCTTCGTCTCCGACAAAGGGGCCTGCAATACGAGCGCGGCGGCTGGACGTGGAGCGGGCTCTAGACTGCCACCCTGGCGCCGGTGCGGGTCGAACGTTCGATGGCGAACAGCACCTTGAGGTCTTGCAGGGCGCGTTCGTTGGTATAGTAGGGCTCGCCTCCGCTGCCGATGGCGCTCAACAACGCCCGCCACATGGCCTCATACGAGCCCTCGGACGAGAGCGGCACAATGCGCCTGGTGCCGTCGTTGCGTTCGACGACGAGCTGGTCACTCTCCACCGAGAGCACGCCCTCGGTGCCACGTATGTACAGATGGTTGCGCCGCTCGGTGAGCACCGTCGCATGGCTGAACGAGCCGCGCAGGCCACTATCGTATTCGATGAGCGCCAACACGTGGTCGAACTGGCCATAGGTCGGGCGCACCTGACGCCCCGACGCATATAGCATCGTCGGCGGGCCGAACAGCCGCGACAGCCGTGCAATGGGATGGTGGCCACCATCGAACAGCGGGCCAAGGGGGAACTCGGGCTCGATGCGCCAGGCGGTGGTGCCATAGCCGCCTGCGCTGTGCTCGGGCGTGTCATCAAAGATCTCGTGGGCCACCTGATCGAACATGACCACGTC
>JAAYDS010000224.1 GCA_012729155.1 Chloroflexota bacterium
ATTCTGGCGGGGTATCCTGTGGTTGATATCCGCTGTGTGCTCTATGATGGCTCATTCCACCCCGTGGACTCGTCAGAGCTCGCCTTCAAGCTGGCTGCGCAGCTCTCGTTCAGAAACGCACTGCCAGACGCTGGCCCCGTGCTGCTGGAGCCTATCTACAAGATCAGCGTAACGATCCCTGAAGAGTTCATGGGCGACATTCTGGGCGACCTGAACACACGTCGCGCTCAGGTTCAGGGCATGGAGCAGTCGCGCGGCAACGGCATTGTCACGGCCATCGTGCCTTTGGCCGAGATCCAGCGCTATGCCACCGACCTGCGTTCGATGACGCAGGGTCGCGGTATCTATGAGATGGAGTTTGTGCGCTACGATATCGTGCCGGCGCACCTCATCGAACAGATCAAGGCCGATGCAGCTGCGCGCGCCGAGCGCGAAAAAGAACGCGGCTAACGCTGCGGTTGAGCCAAGACGAGAGGGCGGCCAGACGGCCGCCCTCTTTTGCTATCTGGATGCTGCTGCCCACTCTGAGTCGAGCAAGCCATAGAGCAGTGCATCGCACCAACGAGCGTCATCGAGGCGTTCGTATTCGCGTAGACGCCCCTCTGACGCAAAGCCCAGGCGCTCTAGCAGCGCGATAGACGCTGCGTTGCTGGCTACCACGCGAGCGCCCACACGATGAACCCCCAACTCATCAAAAGCCAGGCTCAGCATGCGCCGAGCGGCCTCGGTGGCATAGCCCTGGTGCCAGTGGGCCGAGCTGAGCCCATAGCCCAACTCGGCCTGCGCAGCGCCAGGCTCTGTCAGACGAATGCCACAGGTGCCGATGATCTCGTCGCTGCTGTGTAGGGTGATGGCCAGTTGCCAACGATAACGTGGCCGCTCCTGTTGCCACCCGATGAACATGCCGAGCAGCCGACGCAACGTCGCGGCAGAGCCGGCGTCCTGCGGATAGTGCGCCAGGTAGCGCGCATCGCAGTGGTAGGCCAGCATCGCTGGCCAGTCGGTCTCGACAAACTCACGCAGCACCAATCGTTCGGTGACGAGGCGCATCGTCGTTGTGGCCTAGATGCGCGGCATCACATAGCCACCGCAGACCGGCAGATACATGCCCGTGATGAACTTGGCCAGATCAGAGGCGAAAAAGGCGACGGCATTGGCGATGTTCTGGGCCTCGCCGCGGTGGCCCAACGGCACGTTCTTGATGTACTCGTCGTCAAAGCCAGGGCCCGTCTTGGGATGGTCTTCGCTGATGGTCCAGCCAGGGGCCACCTGGTTGACGGTGATATTGTGTTTGCCAACTTCTTTGGCCAGGATGCGGTAGATACCATCCATGCCGCGCTTGCCAGCCACATAGGCCGACTGCGTAGGGAAGCACTGCATCGAACACTCGGTGTTGGTGCCGACCACACGGCCCCAGCCCTTTTCGATCATGGCGGGCACGAATGCCTTGGCCATCAACACGTTGTGGATGACGCAGCTGTCGAACTGTGACTGATAGTCGGTCAGGGGCTGGTCGAGGATGTGCGTCCACTTGTACTGGATAACGGCATTGCAGCAGATGATGTCCGGCGCGCCGATCTTGGCGCTGATCTCGTCGCGCATGTGCATGACGTCGGCCTCTTGCGTCACATCTGCCTTGGCAATGCAGCCGTTGCGGCCCATGCCGGCCACCTCGGCGAGCAGTTTGCGCGCCATCTGCTCGTTATGATGATAGTGGATAGCCACATCGGCGCCGCAGTCTGCCAGGGTGCGGACGATTGCCCGGCCCAGTTGGCCGGTGCCGCCCGTGACGACTGCCGTGTGCCCCGTCAGATCGATCTTGAGCATCAGAGACCTCCCATTGCGTCTTGTGTTGATCGTCGCCAGGCCGCAGCCTGACGATCCATCTCTTTGATAAAGGCGTCTTTGCCGGCAACATAGCTCTCTGCGTCGTCGTGATAGCGTGCGGCTAGATCGCGTTTGAGAGCACAGTAGGCTTGCGCCTGATCTGGGTGGCAGGCCATGTAATCCCGAAAGAGTAGATGCCGCTCGATATCATGATGCCCTGCCTCGTAGGCATGCACATGATGGGTATGGACCGCCTCGCTGCCCTTGCGATAATAACGCCTGCCGGGTATGCCATTCTCTCCCCGTGGCAGATATGCCAGAGCGATCATATCGTCATCGAGCAGATCGAGGGTGTCCAGGCTGGTCACCACCAGCAGAATATCGATGATAGGTTTGGCCCACATGCCCGGTATGGCCGTGCTACCGATGTGATGGCTCGCCAACACCACCGCCCCCAGCGTAGCCGTAAGGAGCGCCTTTTCGCGCTCATAGGCCGCGGGCCATTCGGTTTGATAGGGCACCACGATGATCTGTCGCACGACCCATTCACCCATAAGGAAACAACCGCCCAGTGGTGCGACGGCCACACCCACTCAAAATGCCTGCTGGCGGGCACACAGAAGCTGTGCTATAGCCGTGGCTATTCTAGCACCGTCGTACTGAGACAGCAACGGCTCGCCTCCTCGACACTTGACAGCGATGGGGGCGAAGCTATAATGACGATGTATGGGCGGGTGTAGCTCAGTTGGCAGAGCGTCTGCTTCCCAAGCAGAATGTCGTGGGTTCGAATCCCATCACCCGCTCCTTGTCTTAGGTGGCCTTTGCCCAATGGCCAGGCATTTGACACTGACGGGGGTTGGCCCTATACTACACCTCGTTTCCCGGGGCTGTAGCTCAGCTGGGAGAGCGCGGCAATCGCACTGCTGAGGTCAGGGGTTCGAATCCCCTCAGCTCCATCCGGGTTAGATGCTGATCTGCTGAACGGGAGTAGGATGATCGACTTGGGGCTATAGCTCAGTTGGGAGAGCGCTTGAATGGCATTCAAGAGGCCAAGGGTTCGAATCCCTTTAGCTCCACTAACCAGCCGCGGCAGATAAACCTACAGAGAACCCCCTGCGCTCAGAGGGCCAGGGGGTTCTCTGTGTCTGTGCGCCTGCACCCAAGTCATGCCTCGGCAGAATGGAGCGTTACATGACAGAGACAATGGCCGAGTTGCGCTACAATGCCATCACGATCGAGGCCAAGTGGCGGCAGCGTTGGGCAGAGACGGGCCTATACAAGCGAGTTCAAGATCCCGATCGGCCCAAGCACTATGCCCTCACCATGCTGCCCTATACCTCGGGAGATCTGCATATCGGCCACTGGTATGCCATGGCGCCGTCTGACGCGCGCGCGCGCTACATGCGCATGAAGGGCTACAATGTCTGGTTCCCGCCGGGCTTTGACGCTTTTGGCCTGCCTGCTGAGAATGCCGCAATCCGAAAAGGTATCCACCCCTTCAAGTGGACCATGGACAACGTCGAGCACATGCGCACCCAGCTCCGCGCCATGGGCGCTATGTGGGATTGGGACCATGAGGCCGTCACCTGTCTGCCCGAGTACTATCGCTGGACGCAGTGGTTCTTCCTCAAGTTCTACGAGCATGGGCTGGCCTATCGGGCCGCAGGGACGGTGGACTTTTGCCCCAACTGCAACACCACCCTCGCCCGTGAGCAGGTGTGGGGCGAAGATCGCCACTGCGAGCGCTGCGGCACACCTGTGATGAAAAAGGACCTCGAGCAGTGGTACTTTCGTATCACCGACTATGCCCAGCAGCTGCTCGATGATATGGCCAAGATCGACTGGCCTGAACGTGTGCTGGCCATGCAGCAGAACTGGATCGGCCGCAGCGAGGGCGCGCACGTCGTCTTTCACTCTGAGCTGGGCGACGAGATCCCCATCTACACCACGCGACCTGACACCTTGTGGGGCGCCTCGTTTATGGTGCTGGCGCCCGAACACCCCCTGGTGACGCGTCTCACCACGCCCGAGCAGCGCGCCGACGTTGAGGCTTATCGGCTCGCAGCTTCCCGTCAGTCCGAGATCGAGCGCTTGTCAACTGAAAAGGTCAAGACCGGCGTGTTCATCGGCGCATATGCGGTCAATCCCGTCAACCGCGAACGCATTCCGATCTGGATCGCCGACTACGTGCTGATGGCCTATGGCACCGGCGCCATCATGGGCGTGCCCTCGCACGATGAACGCGACTTTGATTTTGCGCTCAAGTTCGGCCTGCCGATCTTGCCGGTGATCGATCGCATCGATGGCCTCGCCAAGAGCCTGGTGTTATGTGATTCGGTGGCGCCCGCATTCGCCACCGGTCTGACAGAGGCTGGCCTGGCCTTTGAGCAGGCAGGACCTTTTCTGCAGGTGACGCTGCAGGGCGCCGAGCAGATCGATCGCTACGTCTCGTTGGTACGCCAGAGCCTCAGGCCCGGGTACTGGGTCGACGTCGTGGGGGCGCGCTGGCTGTTCATCTTTGATGACAGCGTGATGCCGTTCGATTCATTCGCGGCCGATCGGACCATTCTGGCACGCTGCCAGGACCTGGTGCGCGATCAGGCGGCCGATTTCGGTGCCGTGATCAACGCCAGTACCACCATGGAGATGCTCTACTCGGTAGAGTGGTATCGCGATGCCCTCTATCACGCTGAGTATGGAGATATGATCAACTCGGGCCACTTTACGGGAACGCTGGGAGCAACGGCCAAGGCCACGGTGACGGCGTGGCTCGAAGAGCAGGGGCTGGGGCATCATGAGGTCAACTATCGCATGCACGATTGGTTGATCAGCCGCCAGCGCTACTGGGGCGCGCCCATCCCGATGGTCTACTGCGATGCCTGCGGCGTGGTGCCGGTGCCCTATGATGACCTACCAGTCGTGCTGCCTGAGGATGCCGAGTTTATGCCCACCGGCGAATCGCCGCTCAAGTATCATGAGGGCTTTTTGAACACCACCTGCCCTCAGTGCGGCGGGCCGGCCCGCCGTGAGACCGACACGATGGACACCTTCATGTGCTCATCGTGGTATCACTATGCCTATGTGACGCCCTATCATCAGGGCGATACGCCGTGGAACGTGAAAGAGGGGCAATACTGGCTGCCTGTAGACCAATACACTGGCGGCATCGAGCACGCCACGATGCACCTGTTGTACACACGCTTTTTCACCAAGGTGCTGCGAGATCTCGGCATGGTCGATTTCGACGAGCCAATGCGGCGCCTCTTTTGCCAGGGCATGATCCTTGGCGAAGATAACGAGAAGATGAGCAAATCGCGGGGCAACGTGGTCAACCCTGACGACTATGTTTCTACGCTGGGTGCTGATTCGGTGCGCGCCTTCTTGATGTTCATCGGCCCCTGGGAGTTGGGCGGGAGTTGGAGCTCGACCGGTATCGAAGGCATCAACCGCTTTATCAACCGCGTCTGGAACGTGGTCGTCGATGCTCCCGAGATGACCGTCAACGAGCCGGCCACGCCCGAACAAATCCGCGAACTGCGGCGCTGGACGCACCAGACCATTCGCGAGGTGACCGCGGACTTTGAGTCCTTCAAGTTCAACACAGCTTTGGCTGCCATGATGAAGTTCAACAACAACCTCGTCAAGGCCAAGCAGACTGCCATCTACGGTACGCCTGCCTGGCAAGAGGCCGTCTCAACGCTGGTGCTCCTGATGGCGCCCATCACCCCTCACGTGAGTGAAGAACTGTGGGAGCGCCTCGGCCAACCCTATAGCGTTCATCAGCAGCGCTGGCCCGAGCACGACGAGGAACTCGCCAAGGACGATGAGATCACCCTCATCGTGCAGGTGAATGGTCGCGTTCGTGCTCGCCTCGAAGTGCCCGCTGAGATTGGCGAGCAAGAGGCGTGTGATCTGGCCATGGTCCAGCCTAACGTGAGCCGTTCTCTCGAGGGTGTTCAGATCCGCAAGGTGATCTTCGTCCCCGGCAAGCTGCTCAATATCGTGGCACGCTAAAAAATCGTCGGCAACAGCGGCCTCTTGACGGCATGCCGTCAGGGGGCCGCTGTCTGTTGGTGGGTTCGCGGTTACGCCAACGAATGCGGTATACTGCCCCCAGTACCACCAGGTGAGAGAGCGTGCTGGCGCCTGATACCATCCTTGCAGACAAGTATCGCATCGATCGAGCCATCGGCGAAGGTGGCTTTGGCCAGGTCTACCTGGCGCACGACCTTGTCATGGAGCGCAAGGTTGCGATCAAAGAGCTGCTGCGACCTGTGGGCGAGGCCGCGGCCGAGGACTGGCAAGGCTACCAGCAGCGCTTTAGGCGCGAGGCCCAACTCTTGTCGCGCTTTGCCAACGAGCGCGTGGTCACGGCCTATGCCCTCGAGACTACTCCCGCAGACGACATGTATCTGGTGCTCGAGTATGTGGACGGCGGCAGCCTGAAGCAGCTGCTTGAAGAGCAGGGCGCGCTGCCCATTGAGCGGGCCTTAACCATCGCCATGGATCTCTGCCTCGCTGTGGACGCGCTCGCCAAGGAAGGCATCGTCCATCGCGATATCAAACCCTCTAACATTCTGTTGACCGGCAATGGGCGCGCCAAGCTCACCGACCTCGGCATCGCACAGGTTGGCTCTGAGACGCAACGCACGCAGTCGACAGTGGCACATCCCGGCACACCGGCCTATAAATCGCCCGAGCAGGCGGCTTCGAGCGCCGCACTCGACCAGCGCTCTGATGTTTACGCCGTAGGACTTGTGCTCTACGAGATGCTGACTGGGCAAGCCTATGGCCGCGATGGTATCGCCCCTCATCAGCGAGATGAACGCGTGCCGCCTGCGCTCAGCGCCGTTAACATGCGCGCCCTGGCCACAGAGTTGGCAGAGCGTTATCCCTCTGCCCAGGCGATGCTGAGTGACCTGGAGGCGGTGCGCTCGCAGAGTTCGTTGGGGCAACTCCGCATCGTTATGAGGAGCCTGCCCACAACGCGCCTGGTGATGTTGGGCGGCTTTGTGTTGCTTTTGTCCCTCTTGCTGGGCATGGGGCAGATCGCCGCATTGGTCAAGGGACAGCAGCCGACGCCAGAGGGCGAAGCTGCCTCTGGTATCATGGCGACGCCCTCCGCTTTGGCGACAGAAACCGCCACACCACAGCCACTGATGAACGTCTCGTTGGCCCCTTATGAGCTTGACGAGCAGGTGCCCCTGCCCATCGCTGTTGGAGAGACGCAACAGCGCGTGTTCGAGATGGAGGGAGATGTTGACCGCGTCACTTTTCGGGCCAAAGCGGGCCAGACCTATGTAGTCACCACGGGTAGCCTGGCTGTGGGCGTCGACACTGTGCTTGAGGTGCAGTATGACGGGCAACGCTTGACCAACGATGACGCCTACGCAGGCACCATGGCATCACAGGTGGTGTTGGTGCCATCGCAAGACGCGACGGTGGTGGTGCTGGTCAGCAATAACGGGCTCTATGGGCCCGAGCGGACGTACGCGTTGACGGTGACGCTGGCTGGTACCAGTGGTACTGGAGATTCGGTGCCGGCAGTGCTCGCTCCCACAGAGGAGGCACAACAGCCTGAGGGGAGGGCGGTCGAACCCTGGCTCACTCTCACGCCTCGGCCGACCTTGACGCTACGTGCCACGTGGACACGTGCGCCTACTTTGACGCCACGCGCTACCTACACGCCGCGGTCTACCTCGACGCCTAGGCCCACCAGCACCCGCCGCCCTACGTGGACGCGTGTGCCCACTTGGACGCCCACCGCTACGCGCACTCGCACGCCAACGGCCACCTACACCGCGACGGCCACTCACACGGCGACGGAGATGCTCACCGCCACGCCCGTCACGCCAACGGCGACGCCCACAGAGACGTTGACGCCGACGCCTACGCTGACCGCCACGCCTACGGCCACCGAAACGCCCATCACGCCAGAGATAACCGAAACGCCGGTTACTCCCGAGATAACCGAAACGCCCATCACTCCTGAGGTCACCGAGACACCCGACCCAACGGTCACCGTCGATCCGACAGAAGAAGGGCCAGAGGGGGCAGCGGGCTAGCCAGGATACGCCTGTCGACAGACCGACAAGGCCAGCCAGGTAGGCCGGTGCTGCTGAATGAACCAGGGCGCCGACGGCGAGCGTTCTGACTGCCGTTGGCGAACAGAGTTCGCGCCGACTAGGGTCGCCTAGAACAAAATGTCGTCGGCATCGCGGGCGCTCTCGGTGGCGGCGTTCAAGAGTTGGCTCACCTTGAGTTCGGCGTCATCGAGCTTGTGCCCACAATACTCGGCTAGCTGCACGCCTTCCTCATACAACGCCACCGATTGCTCCAGCGAGAGATCGCCCTTTTCCAGTTGCTGGATGACCTGCTCAAGCCGGTCATAGCTCTCCTCGAAGGAAAGCGTTTCGAGCACCTGTTTGTCCATACGATCTCCCATCCTCCCACTAGGACCTGTCAAGGTCCGTGTTGATGATATCAGCACGGGCGCCGCCATCGGCCAGGTGAATGGCCAGCGCCTGGCCGGCCGACAGCTGCGCTATCGAACGGATGCGCTCGCCCGAAGCATGATCTTGCACCACCGCAAAGCCTCTTGCCAAAACGCGGCGCGCATCAAGGCCCTCCATACGAGCCAGTCGCTCGCTCAAGTGGGCGCGCTGCAGCTCGACTCGACGCAGCAGACTGTATGTGGCGCGCTGCATCAGATCATCGAGTTTCTGACGCTGCTCTGAGATGCGCTGCAGTGGGTCAAACCGTCTGAGCAAACGGGTTGCCTGAGACAACGCGTACCGTTCGCTCTCTAGCCGCGCCTCAAGCAATTCGGTCAGTCGGCCCCGTCGCTCGGCCAAACTGCTGTGTAACTCATCACCATCGGGAACAGCCGCTGCGGCTGCCGTCGATGGCGTGGCTGTGTGCACATCGGCCACCAGATCGGTGATCGTCAGGTCGGTCTCGTGGCCGACGCCCGAGATGACTGGCGCTCGCGATGCAAAGATGGCTCTGGCTACCCGCTCGTCGTTAAAAGCCCACAGGTCCTCAATGGATCCACCGCCGCGCGCCACGATCACCGTGTCGATGTCGGACGCGGCGTCCAGCCGCTCCATAGCCGCCACGATACCCGCCGGGGCCTCATCGCCCTGTACAGGTGTGGGCGAGATGACCACTTCGACCAGCGGATAGCGTGTGCCAATGACGCGCAAGATGTCTTGAATGGCTGCACCGGTGGGCGACGTCACCACGCCGATGCGTTTGGGCCACGCGGGCGGCTGCCGTTTGTGCTCGACATCGAACAGGCCTTCGGCCGCGAGGCGCTCCTTCAGCTGTAAAAACTGCAACCAGCGCAACCCGACGCCGCCGCGTGCTAGCTGGTCGACGTAGAGCTGGTAGACGCCACCATGCTCATACACCGAGATGCTGCCGTGCGCTTCGGCCAGGTCTCCCTGCTGGGGCGCCCATTGGAGCCTGGCCGCCTGTTGACGCCACATGACGCAGCGAATCTCGGCCCCACCATCTTGGAGTGTGAAATAGCAGTGGCCCGATGCGGCCCGCTTGTAGTTCGATATCTCGCCCGTAATCCAGATATCGGCCAGTTCGGGGTTCTCGTCCAGTAAGCTTTTGATGTAAAGCGTGATCTCGCTGACCGTTCTCACCTGCATATCGGCATTATAGCATAGTTCTTTGGCACTGAACCTGTCTCAGCGCCAGAGGCGGATTCGGGCAGAGGCGTGGCAGGCTGCCGAGATGGCCGCTATACGTCTCTGCGGGTGATCGTATATAGCTGCAGCCCCAAGGCTTGCTCAGAGAGACGAATGGCCTATAATGGTGGCGCACTCGCATTTGTGCGACAAAGCCGACTGTATTTATCCTGATTCATAGTGACTGCGCTTGTACCATCGTACTGCTAGCGAAAGTATGGCCATGGATCTCGACGTCGAATTCCTTGGGCTTGCTCGCGAGCTGGTTGGCACAAGGTCGTGCACCATCCGCCTAGAGAGCGGAGCGACCTTTCGCGACCTCCTCCTTAGCCTGGCCTCGACCTATCCAGCCTTGCTTGGCAAGATTATCGACCGCGACTCTGGCGAGCTCACGCGTGCGTTCATGCTTAACGTGGATGGACGGCGCGCGGTCACTGATCTTGACGTGCCCGCCGCCGATGGTCAGCGCGTGTTGCTGATGTTTGCGGAAGCAGGGGGTTGATCTGATGAACGCCTATACAGGCAAGATCCTGCACATCGACGTCACAAACCGCAAGACGTGGGTTCAGAAGGTGTCTCCCGAGTTCCTGAAACGCTACCTGGGCGGCGTGGGGCTGGCGACGCGGTTGGTCTATGACAACACGCCGCGAGGGTGCGACCCGTTGGGCCCCGATAACGCCCTTTGCTTTGCCTGCAGTGCCTTTGCCGGCACCACCATGCCCGTGGGCACAAAGCATGGCGTAGCGAGCAAATCTCCCTTGACCGGCATGATTGGGGATTCGCTCTCGGGCAGTCATTTCTCCGAGATGCTGCGGCGTGCAGGGTGGGATGGCATCGTGATCAAAGGCCAGGCCCCCTCGTGGTTGGTCGTGTTCATCGATGATGAGCAAGTGCGCTTTCTGGATGCCACGCCCTATCTCGGTAAGGGCACCACTGCTACACAAGAGGCCATCCGCACAGCCATCGGCGATGAGAACGTGCGCGTCTCCGCCATTGGGCCGGCAGGTGAACATATCGTGCGGTATGCGCTCATCGATAACGATGGACGTCAGGTAGGCCGCACGGGCAATGGTGCTGTCATGGGGTCCAAACGCATCAAGGCCATCGCCATGCGTGGCTCGCATCCCGTGACGGTGGCTGACCCTGATGG
>JAAYDS010000225.1 GCA_012729155.1 Chloroflexota bacterium
GCCACGCCCTGTATGGGCCGCTGACGCGAGGTTGGGGACGATGTGGGTAGACGTTGCCGTGGGTCGCGGGCGCGTGTGGGTGCGCCTGCTGTTGGGCGCCATGCTGTTGTTGGCTCTGCTGGGCCCGCGCCTGCCGGCTGTGGCCGCCGAGGGGCCGTCAGAGGGCGACGAGGCGCTGGCGCTAGAGCGTGCCGCCCGCGAGCGGGCCAGTGCGCTGCTGGCGCAGATGACGCTGGAGCAAAAGGTGGGCCAGTTGCTGCTGGTGCACTTTCGCGGGCCAGCGCTTTCAGACGACCTGCGCACGCTGATCGAGCAGCACCATGTGGGTGGCATCGTCCTGTTCAGTGCCGAGGGCAACATCGTCTCGGTCGAGCAGCTGGTAGGGCTGATCAACGCCGCGCAAGGGGCGGCCGTGGCCCAGCCGGGCGGCGTGCCGCTGCTGGTGGCGGTCGATCAAGAGGGCGGCGCGGTGGCGCGCCTGCGCAACGGCGTGGCGGTGGTGCCGGGGCAGATGGCCGTGGCCGCGGGCGGCTCGGTTGAGGCCGCGCGCGAGCTGTACCGCATCAACGCCCAGCAGCTGCAGGCGCTGGGCATCAACATGAACCTGGCGCCCGTGGTCGACGTGAACACCAACCCCGCCAACCCCATCATCGGCACGCGCGCCTTTGGGGCCGATCCGGCGCAGGTGGCCGCCTATGGCCGCGCCGCCATCGAGGCCTATCAGGCGGGGGGCATTGCGGCCACGGCCAAGCACTTTCCTGGCCACGGCGATACCGATGTCGACTCGCACCTGGCGCTGCCGGCGCTGGGGCACAGCCGCGAGCAGCTCGAGGCGGTAGACCTGCCACCCTTCCGCGAGGCCATTGCCGCGGGTGTCGATGCCATCATGACGGCCCACCTGCTGGTGCCCGCCATCGACGACGACCCCACGCGCCCCGCCACCCTCTCGCCCCAGGTGGTCACCGGGCTGCTGCGGCAAGAGCTGGGCTATGAGGGGGTGATCGTCTCTGATGCCATGGGCATGCGGGCCATCACCGGCCTGCTGCCGCTGCCCGAGGCGGCCGTGCGGGCCGTGCAGGCGGGTGTCGACGTGCTCTCGTTTGGCGGCGAGGGGCTGCGCTCGCCTCTGGTGCAGGGAGAGGTGCACCAGCGGCTGGTGGCGGCGGTGCAGAACGGCGAGATCGCGCCCGAGCGCATCGACGAGGCAGCGCTGCGGGTGCTCACGCTCAAGGCGCGCCGCGGCATCCTCGACCCCACCACCACGCCCCCGCCTGCCGCCGACGCGGTGGGCAATCCGGGCCAGTCGGCGCTCTCGTCGATGGCCAACGACGCCAGCATCACCCTGCTGCGCGACGACGCCGGCCTGCTGCCGCTGCCTCGCGAGGGGCGGCTGCTGGTGATCGCGCGGCAGAGCCCCGTGCTGTGGCACGAGGCCATGTCTACCTGCCCCAACGACGTGCAGGTGCTCTACATGCCCGCCAACCCCTCGCCGGCCTATATCACGCTGGCGCAGCTCGCCGCGGCCAACACCGAGCGAGTGATCGTGGCCACCCACAGCGCACAGCTCTATCCGGGGCAGGTGCAGCTGCTCGAGGCGCTGGCCGGGCGGCCGCTGGTGGCGCTGTCTACCTCTGGCCCGTATGACGTGCCCGCCCTTTCGGCGGCGCCCACCCTGCTGCTGGCCTACGAGGGCACCGAGGGCGCCGTGCGGGCCATGGCCCGCGCCCTCTGCGGGCAGATCGAGCCGCTGGGCCGCCTGCCGGTGGCGCTCGACGGGCTCTATCCCCAGGGCTATCGCCTGCGAGACTAGGCCGACGCCTGGCCCACCCACACCGTATAGCTGTCGCGCAGCGCCCAGCCCAGGCCCTCGGCGGTGCGCCGCGAGGGCGCGTTGACGGCCCAGGCATCCCACAGGGCGGTGCACCCCTGGCGAGCGCAGCGCGCGGCAAAGGCGGCCACCGCCGCCGTGGCCAGGCCGCGCTGGCGGTGGGCCTCGTGCGTCCAGATGCCCACCCCGCAGCGCCCAGGGCTGAGCTCTTCGGCCGTGCACCAGGTCACCAGTTCGCGCCCCCACAGCACACCATAGCCCCAGGCGTGCGCCAAAAAGGCCGTCACCGACGGCCACACCTCGTCGATCTCGCCGCGCAGGCTGTCGAGCTGCAGCGTGTCGTCGGCCAGCAGCGCGGCGTCGATGGCCACCAGGCGGTAGCCCGCCGGCAGCGTGGGCTGGGGCACGGGGCTTGCGGGCGGCCTGAGATAGGCCACGCGCGGGTATGCCGTCAGTGCGCCCAGCGGCGCGAACGGCTCGCCCTGACACCAGGCGGGGTCGCCAACGCGCCAGAGCATAAAGGGCGGCTCTTCGCCCGCCACCCGGGCCAGCGCCGGCCGCACAGTGGCGGTGAGGTGCTGCGCCAGCGCCTCGTCGTTGGCAGCGGTGCGGGCGCCCAGCAAATAGTGCAGCGCGCGGCCATCCCACAGGTGGGCCAGGCGCGGGTGCGCTGCGTCGTCGACCCAGGCCGTCAGCGGCGCCGTGTGAGCGATGGCCGCCTCGAGGGCATAGGCGAGCGCAGGGCAGTCGTCGGCGTGGGCCGATGGCAAGAGCGTCCGCAGCAGCGGCAGTTGGTCGGCGGGCAGCGCGTGCAGGCAGGGCATAGGGCGCCTCGTTTGGCAGAGCTGGGGGCCGCCGTGATGGTAGCACCTGTCGAGCGCGCAGCGCAAGCGGCGCCACGCCCCAGCCGCGCGATAGGTGGCGGCGTGGGTCTCTTGTATACTATGCCCGCTTGACGCTCTACCGTGTGAGGACGCGATGACCACGCGCACATCCAGCGAGCGCGGCGCGCGCCGGCTCGACTGTGTAACCTGGCCACTGCTGGCCCTGGCCGCGTATGGGCTGGGGTTGGCGCTGCTGCAGGCCACAGCGCTCGCCAGCGAGGCGGGCCTGGGCGTGGCGGCCGCGGGCGCTCTGCTGCTGTTCTCGGCGCCAGGGCTGGCGCTGGCCGCCCTGCTCAGCCGCGAGGCCGTGCAGAGGGCCTGGTTGGGCGCGGCGCTGGGCCTGGCACTGGCCGTGCTCTTGGGCCTGGGCTTTGTGTGGACGCCGCTACGCCTTGAGCGCGGGCAGATCGCCCTGCTGTGGGGCGTGCTGACGCTCTTGCTGGCGCTGGCCGCGTGGCGTTGGGCGCCGGCGCTGCTGCGGGGCGCGGGCGGTCGTTGGCTGCTGCCCGTGACGGTGCTGTTGCTGGCGCTGGCGTTGCGGCTGGCGGGCGCGGCCCGCAACGAGCTGATGGGCGACGAGGCCAAGGTGCTGCTGTGGGCCACTGACATGCTGCAGGGGCGCACCGAGATCATCTTTTTGCACCGCAAGGGGCCGGCCGAGATCGTGCTGACGGCGCTGCACTATGGGCTGCTGGGCCGCATGACGGCGCTGGCCGCGCGGCTGCCCATGGCCTGGGCCAGCGCGCTGGGGGCCGTGGCGCTAGCGCTGCTGGCGCGAGACCTGTTCGGCTCGCGCGCCGGCTGGGTGGCCGGGCTGGTGGCCGCAGTCGATGGCTTTATGCTGGGCTTTGGGCACGTGCTGCAATACCCCAACCTGGTGCTGTGCCTGGGGTGCGGCGCCGTATGGTTGGGTTGGCGCTGGGTGGCCGACGGCGAGCAGCGGCTGGCCAGCGGCGCGGCGCTGCTGCTGGGCGGCGTGGCGCTCTGTCACTGGGATGCTCTCTGGTATGCCGCGCCGCTGGCCTGGCTGGCGCTGGCGGGGCTGGTGCGCGGGCGGCTGGGCTGGCGACCCTGGCTGCGTGGCGCGGCCGCCCTGTTGGGCGGTCTGGCGCTGGCGGCGGGCGGCTTTTATCTGCCCTACCTGTTCGGGCCGCGAGCGGCGGCCATCCGCTACTATCTGACCGACCGCGTGGCGGGCAGCGAGATCGGCTGGCGCAACAACCTGACGGCGCTGGGCGAATACGCCCTGGTGTACAACGCCGCGCCCTATGCGCTGGCGCTGGGGCTGGCCGCGCTGGCGGGCGCGGTGCTGATCTTGCGACGGGTGCGCCTGCGGCGCCGCTGGCAGCGCTGGCTGTGGTTGGCCACGGCGCTGGCCGCGCTGCCCGCGGCGTTGCTGGTAGACCCTGGCGACCGCGCAAGCGGCCTGCTGTTGTGGGCGCTGGCGCTGGCGAGCCTGGCGGTGGCCATGGCCCCGTTGCAGCGCGCGAGCGATGCCCGCGACGACCCTCTGCGCCGCCTGGGGCAACCGCTGGTGCTGTTGTGGCTGCTGCTGCCACTGGCGGCCTATGGGCTGGTGATCAAAAAGCCGCTGCTGTCGGTGTATAACATCATCCCTGGGGCCGCGCTGGCCGCGGCGCTGGCCATCGACCGGCTGCTGACGGCGGCGCGGCGGCGGCCCTATGGCTCATTGCTGACGGGCGGGCTGTCTGTGGCGCTGCTGGCCGTCTGGCTGCTCGCGTGCAGCTATGCAACGCTGGTGTTCGCCGATGTCGACCGCGAATACATCCGCAGCTACCCACGGGCGCGCGAGCCGCTCTATGCCTGGCCCTACCGCGACGCCCTGCCGCCCAATGCCGGCGTGGGCTTTGCGCACCGCGCCGGCTGGGAGACCATCGGCGGCCTGTATGCCACGGGCGAGCTCGATGGCACCTACTGGTCGAACGAAGAAGAGCTGATCACCCACTGGTACACGCGCGGCGCCATCCGCTGCCTGCAGTCGCCGCGCTATGTCTTTGTGGCCGACAACGTCAAAGACGTGCAAGAGGCCATGCCCGATCTGAGCGCCTACCGGCCCGTGGGGCGCGTGCGAGGCTCTGACGCCTCGGGCATTGCCGTGTGGCTGCGCCGCGACGTGGCGGCGGCGCCCGACCTGGCCCGCCCGCCAGAGACCCCCTTTGCCGCGCTCACCACGCCCGATCTGTTCACCGGCCGCCCGCGGTTCGATCTACAGGGCGTGGCGCAACAGCCTCTGGCCGCCGACCTGAGCGGCGCGCTTGCGCTGCGTGGGTTCACGCTGGCCGACGCGGCCGCGTCGCCCGCGGGCGCGCCGAGCGCGGGCGACACCGTCGAACTGCGGGTGCACTTTGAGGTGCTGACGCCTGGGCCGCACCTGGCCAACGCGGCCATCAAGCTGCAGCAGGGCGACGGCACCTTTCTGCAGCAAGAGCTGACGCTGGGCTGCGGCCTGCTGAGCACCGAGGATTGGCACCCTGGTTTCTGGTACATCAGCCGGCACGGGCTCGAGCTGCCCGCGGCGCTGGCGCCAGGGTGGTATCGGGTGACGCTGGGCGCCTATCTTCTGCAATGGGATGAGGGGCGGCTCGTGCCGCAGATGGCGGAAGTGTGCCTGCCCGACCGCGGCGCTTGCGGCGAGCGCGTCACGGTGGCCAAACTGCGGGTGGGCGACGGGCAGCCCGCAGCAGCCGCCGAGGCCGTTGATGCCACCTTTGGCGAGCCAGGCAGCATCGCCCTGCGCGGCTATGACCTGACGCTGCGCGACGACGGCGGCAGCGCGGCCGAGCAGCTCGATGTGCGCCTGCACTGGCAGGCCCTGGCGCCGCCGCAGCGCGACTGGACGGTGTTTGTGCACCTGGTAGATGCTGCCGGCGACCTGGTGGCCCAACACGACGGCCCGCCCGAGGGCGGCCTCAACCCCAGCAGCACCTGGGTGGCGGGCGAGTGGGTGCTCGACGAGCACACCCTGGCGCTGCCGCGCGACCTGCCCGCGGGTGGCTATACCCTGTGGGCAGGCCTTTACGACGCGGCCAGCGGCCAGCGCCTGACGGTGGTGGGCGGCGATGCCGTCGAGCTGGCCACGCTCACGCTGGGCAACGGCAGCGCAGACTGACAGCCTACGGCGTGCACCTGGATGTGGCCGTCTCTGTGCCCTGCGAGTAACCCACCCACGCCAAGGGCCTAGCGAGCCGCTGGCTCACGGCCCTGCAGCAACGAGGCCCGCCCCCCCAAGGAATCGGCGGGCCTCGTCATTTTTGTGGCGCGGTTGGGCGCGCGCGTGGCGTCAGCCGGCGCGGCGGCGCAGTCGGGAGCGGTAGCGGTTGGCGAGGCGGGCCACCCTGGCGCGTTCGGCATCCAGATAGCCGTCGACCACGGCGGCAACCTGGTCTGCTGGCGACGGGACGGCGGTGGCGGCGTCTGCCGCGGGCTGCGGCGTCAAGGCGCCCTGGGCCGCCAGGTGCGCGGCAAAGGCCAGCAGGTCCTCGCGCAGGTGCACGCGCGCTCCCACGCCCTCGCTGGCCACGGCATAGCGCTCGCCGCCCAGCGGCGTGATGGTGGGCTTGCCAGGCCAGAGCTGGTAGGGCGTGCCATAGCCCGAAAAGGTGGTGCAACGGCGCTCGAACAGCGCTTTGACGACACGCCTGGCGGCCGCCAGCCCGCCAGGGCCGCGCAACACCATCTCGATGGGGTACACATAAAG
This sequence comes from Chloroflexota bacterium, assembly GCA_012729155.1. Lineage (GTDB taxonomy): Bacteria > Chloroflexota > Anaerolineae > UBA1429 > UBA1429 > JAAYDS01. The sequence goes on from JAAYDS010000225.1 coordinate 6,431, forward strand.
GCCGGGCAGGCGGCCCTGGTGGCCCACCTCGACCGACTCGACGGTAAAGGCGGCGCCGTTGCCGACGGGGGGCAGGGTATCCCCGGGCAGGGGCCAGTCGAACATGGCGCGGAACTTGATCGCAAAGGGCATGGGCGCGGCTCCCTGTACAGCGCATACGGGCGCTGCGGGGGCAATCTAGCGCACAACGCGCCGGGGGGCAACGCCCTTGACCGCGCGCCACACCTGGTCGATAATGCGCCCTGTGGAGGGTGCATGTCATCTGCGGCAGACTGGCTCTTGTTCTCGGCGGTGCTGATCATCAACCTGGCCAGCGCGGTCGCCTTTTGGGCGCGCGGGCGGCGGGCCAGTGTCGAGCGCAGCGCCAGCCTGGTGCTCATAGGCGCGGCAGCGCCGGTGGCGGTGGTGGGGCTGCTCAACCTGCTCGACGGGCGCGGCGTGGGCCACTGGGGCATCCCCCTGCTGTATGTGGTGTGGGCGCTGGGGGCCTATCTGCTCGACCATCGTCTCAAGATCGCCTATCGCGAGCCGCGGCGGCCGGCCATTCTGGGGCCCTACCTGGTGCTGTTCTATGTGAGCGTCATCGGCCTGTGGGCGCTCACCTGGCCGCTGGGCATGTGGGCCTGGCTGCCCACGGCGGCCAGCTATGTGCTGCACATTGCCGCCATGATCCAGGCGCAGACGCAGGAGCGAGGGTGAGCGCATGGCCATGATGCCACAGCGCCAACCGCTGATGGGCGAGACGAGCGCACCCTTTGTGGCGCTGCATTATGACCTGTCGTACAGTGTCGATCCGGCGGCGAGGCTGTTTGCCAGCGAGCAGACGGTGACGCTGCGCAACGAGAGCGCCGCGCCCGCCGCCAGCGTGGCCTTTTTGCTGCATGCAGGGCTCTGTATCGATGCCCTGGCGCTGTCGCGGCCAGGCCAGGCGCTGCCGTTGAGCCTGCAGGCGCGCACACGGCCGGCGGCCTATCGCCAGCGGAGCTACCAGCTGGTGACGCTGACGTTGAGCGAGCCCTGCGACCCTGGGTGCGAGTTACACCTCTGGCTGCGCTACCACCTCGACCCCGCTTTGGTGACCCGTGGTGAGGCGGGCAAGCTCGACGCCCTCACCGTCGATACGGCCGCCTGCTATGCCGTGGATGCCGCAGCGGCGCACTTTCCGCTGCTGGCCCTGGGAGACGTGGCCGCGCTGGCCGCGCCCTACAGCCTGCGCATCAGTTACCCTGATGGTTCGCTCTCGTGCGTGCCCGGGGCCCTGGTGGCCTCGAGCACCGACGGCGTGCAGTGCCAGGATAGCTACGAGAGCCCCAACCCCAACCTGCCCGCGTTCAGCTGCGCGCCCTATGAGCGCGTGGCCGACGAGCGCGACGGCCTGCTGGTCGAGCTGTTCCACTATGGCGGGCAAGAGCACCTGCGCCCCCTGTTGACAACCGGGCTCGACCTGGCGGCGCTGTACCACCGCACCCTGGGAGACCACGGCGTGCGCGCCTTTCAACTGGCCACGGTGGGCACCCTCAACGATCGTCGCGCCTGGGCCGAGTGCCGCGGCAGCGCCATCTACCTCACCGATGCCGGGCTGGCGCGCCTCGAGACCGACCTGCTGGTGCGGCAAAGGGCCGCCGCCATGCTGGCGCACGAGCTCTTTCACGGGTGGAACCTGTTCAGCGCGCCGGTCGATGGCCCCATGAGCCTGTGGGTCAGTGAGGGGCTGGCCAACTGGGCCGCCGCCTGGGCGCTCGAGCAGCTCTATGGCCCTGCGGCGGGCGCGGCCTGCCGTCGCCACTATGCCGAGGCCTATGTGCTGCACCAGGGCCACCAGGCCGATAGCGGGCTTGGCTATCTACACACCGACTTTGAGCGGCCGCCCAACTGGCACCTGGTATACAACGGCGGCGCTCTGGTGTGGGAGCAGCTCTGCCAAAAGCTGCAGCCGTGGCGCTTTGTAAAGGGGCTGCAGCGCTTTTTCCGCGACCACGCGCGGGCCATGTCGTCGGCGGCCGACCTGTTCGACGCCCTGCAGCGCCGCCAGCCGGTAGAGCTGGGCCCCTACCTCGAGCCCTGGCTCGAAACGCCGCCCGATATCGCCTTGAGCATCGCCGCGGTAGAGCGCCACAGCGACGACGACGGCCACACCACCCACGTGTGCCTCTCGGTGGATGGCAACACCGACCTGGAGCTGCACACCGAGCTGGGCTGGCGCCTGGCCCCTGACGCCCCGCTCGAGACAAAACCGGTGGTGTTGACGCAGCGCGGGCTGCGCTGCCTCACCATCAACAGCCCCGAACCGCCAGTGCAGGTGCTGGTTGACCCCATGCATCGCCTGCCGCTGCGCTCGCTCGACGCGCTCGTCTGGCAGGCCAACCACGTCTGACGGCGCCCTGCGCCGCACCTCACGGTATTCTCACACGCATGCTCGTGAAACACGCCTCTCAGCGGTGAGGCTTCCGTCAGGGTAAATCCTTTACTCTGA
>JAAYDS010000226.1 GCA_012729155.1 Chloroflexota bacterium
CGTGCCGCCAAGTTCGGTGTCCTCGGGGTGGTTGGGGCCCACGGGGGCCATGCCAAAGGCATCCCAAATGACCGCCTCGCCGTCGATCACCGCGCCAACGACGTAGTTGGCCCCCTGCATGCGGTTCTCGGGGTCGAAGCCCACCGAGATCCAGCCGGTCGTGAGGCCCTGCATGGCCACGTACAGATGCTCCGAGTCGTTGGACCAACGCAGAACAAAGTCGTCGACCAGCTTCTCGTGGCGATACTCGACGGGGTCTATCGTGCCGTCGATACGCGGCATGGCTGCGCCCTGCTCGGGTTCTTGCGGCGGCTCAGGATAGTCTGACGTCGGCTGCGATGCCTGCTCGGGAGCGGGCAGCGGATACGCCTCATCCTCGTCAGCGGGCTCTGGTGTCGTCGTGGGCACGAGCGTCGGTGGCTGTTCAGCCGCCTCGGGCGTTGCTGTTGCAGCCGCTATGGCGGTGGCGGTGGGCTCGGGCGCCGGCTTTGTGCAACCCATCACCACCAGAATCAACGCCAGCAGGGCGCCAACGATGCGGAGCGTTCTCATAGAAACGACCTCCTCACTGTAATGTCACAAGCATGAGCCATCATCATTGCTGCTTATTCTAGCCAACGGCCTGCGGTTGGGCAAGGCAGCCTGGGCATCTAGCGCAGGTCATCCACTCGGGCGGCCAGCCAGGGCACCAGCATCTCTTGCGGGGTCAGCCCGCCATGGCGACCGCGCATCCAGCCGGCGCGCCCCAGACGATCGATATAGCGCTGACCACGCGCCAGCACAATATAGTGCCCCAGGCGTGCCTCAACCTCTGGATGAATCTGCCCAGTACCAAAGAGGCCCGCCGCTAGTGCGTCGCTGGTATCCACGACGACATAGCCTTCACCCAGCAAAGACGCGAGCCGCTCTTGCGTGGCAGCATCACGCCCTTTGACGGTGTGCAGGTAGGCGCATCGTGATTCGCCGCTATACGGCACCAGTAACTCGCGCTCGAGCAGGCTGCCCTCGACGGGGTAGGCCGCTTCGGCGGGTGTGCTGATAAAGCCATGGTCGGCGCAGATCACCAGTACGGTGTTCGGCGGCGACGCTGTGAGCAACGTCTCCTGCACCCACGTTCCCAGGCTCGCGGCCGCTTCGTGATAAGCTCGACGCCAATCGTCGGTATCGGCCCCATGCAGATGGATCTCGCGGTCGATACCACCCCAGTAGGCATAGTGATACGACGGTTGCGTCCTGGCTGCGGCGAGGTCGGCGCCTAATTGCTCCCATAGCGACGCAAGCCCATCATGGCCGATGAGATGGTCGAACCCACGATAACAGAGACGCGTGAGAGCACCATCGATAAAGGTGTCTCGTAGATGGGCCGAAGTGCGCACGCCCGCGCTGCCCAGCAGAGACCCCACCCCTGGCATGCGCATAAAGTCATCGGGGCTCCAGCCCCAGTCGGTCAGCTGAGTGACTCCCTTCGAGTACACCGGCTTGAGCCCGAGCATATCAACCAGTACACCATACTCTCGCAACCAGAGCTCGTAGCCCAGCACACCGTGGACGACAGGCGTCTCGGCGGTGCCGAGCGTTGCCAGGGCTGCTGCCGTCGTTGACGGGCAGACTGAGGTCATTGGCAAGAGCACGCCGCGCTCGGCTACGCGGTTCATGATGGTCTGCGTGACGGCCAGTTCCTCTTGCAGCTGCAGCCAGCCTAGTGCGTCGAGCAGAATGAGCACCACGTGCTCAACCTTCCCAAGCCGTTGCCAGTAGGCTTGGTCTAGTGGCGGCAGGCTGCCCACGGGGTCCGCGCTCAGCATGGCGCCCACCGTGGCAGGCACGTTGGCCAGCGATCGTCCATCGTAGCGTGGCATCACGAACTCGTCGGCAATGGAAGGCGCAACCAACGGCCAAGGCGTCGCCATCAGCTCTTGCTCGATGAATGCGGCACCGCGTGGCTCTTCTGAGCTCATTCCGAACCTCCAGCCAAGATGCGATCAATCTAGCACGGCGCGCTGCGCCCCGCAATTTCCGGGTTGGCCGCAAGGTTGAGCTAGCCCTATAATGGCTCTAGCTTTCGTGCCTCAGGAGGTAGAGATGGCCAAGATACGCTATGGCATCGTGGGTGTAGGCGGCATGGGCTCGGGGCATGCCCGCACGATGGCGAATGTAGAAGAGTGCGTGCTGAGCGCTGTATGCGATATCGATCCGACGGTTGCTCAGAATGCTGGCGATAGCTTTGATGTGCCGCACTGCACTGACTATCACGACCTCATCGACCGTGAAGATGTCGATGCCGTCATCGTTGCCACGCCGCACTACTTTCACCCCGAGATCGCCATCTATGCCCTCGAGTGCGGCAAGCCCGTCATCTCCGAAAAGCCCCTGGCTGTGACGGTGTCTGCTGCCGACGCCATGGTCGAGGCTGCGCAGCGCACCGGCACGCCCTTTGGCGTGATGCATCAGTCGCGCACCGAGCCGATCTGGCAGGCCGCCTACAAGGTCGTGAGTGAGGGGCGCCTCGGCGAGATCTATCGCACCATGCTCGTCTATGCTGACTTTCGCAGCCAGGCCTACTACAACTCGGCTGGCTGGCGGGCCACCTGGGCCGGAGAGGGCGGTGGCGTGCTGATCAATCAGGCGCCTCATTCGCTCGACCGCTTCACATGGCTCGGCGGCTTGCCCAGCAAAGTACGCGCCATGACGGCCATCAAAGACCATGTCATCGAGGTTGAAGACGTGGCCTCGGCGATGCTCGAGTACCCCAACGGTGCTGTCGGCTATCTTTATTGCTGCACCAACGAGCTCCCGCCGACCAATATCATGGAGTTTGCTGGTGAGTATGGCAAGCTACAGGTGGTGGGCAACCAGATCCGTCTCTGGGAGATCCCCGCGGGCGTGCACGCCTATTCGCGCAGTTCAGATCAGATGTGGGGCCACCCAGAGATCAATGAGGTTCCCGTTGAGATCGAGCCGCGCGAACATGGCCATATCGCCATCATCCGCAACTTTGCACGGCACCTCTTGCACGGCGAGCCGCTCGTTGCCCCCGGAGTCGATGGTATCAAGACCGTCGAGATGATCAATGCCGTCATTCTGTCGGGCAAGACGGGCGACGAGGTCTCTGTACCTGTGGATCGTGAGCGCTATAACGCCTTTTTGCGCGAAATGGTCTCTACCTCTACCTTCCGTAAGCAAGATGGCCCCGATCAGCGCATCACCGACGATGTGCACCACTAAGCACGAGGCGATGTAGCCTCTCTGACACGGCCTGATGGCCCTGTTGAGGCAAGGCCAGGCGCGAGTCGCACGGTAGGCTCAGCTGTCTGCCCTGCGACTCGCGTCGCCAGGAGTCCTCCACGACGCGAGCCTACGCGCCACAGGGTATTGATGGGCGTGAACCTGCCGTCCAGGATTGCTCAGCTCTATCGCTGTGATGCGCCATAAAGCACCGGCATAGACACCACACGAAGCCCCGCCGCGCCCTTGCACACGGCCTCTATGCGGGCATGATTCGGCACCGCGTTCACTACACTAGATGGGAGTTGGTATGGAGAAAGCACTGGTGTACTTCTCAGACTTGAGAACAGTAGCTTTTGGAGATGGGCTTCCCACCAAACTCAAGAAGCTCATCAAAGCTGCTGGGCTCGGGCAGATCGATATGGCTGGTAGATTCGTTGCCATCAAGATGCACTTTGGTGAGATGGGCAACATCAGCTACCTTCGCCCCAACTATGCCAGGGCTGTCGTCGATGTCGTCAAGGAGTTGCAGGGCAATCCGTTCCTGACAGACTGCAACACCATGTATCCTGGCAGCCGAAAAAACGCTCTGGAGCATCTCGAGTGCGCTTGGCAGAATGGGTTCACACCACTGACTGTGGGCTGTCCTATTCTCATCGGCGATGGGCTGAGGGGAACCGACGATGTGAATGTGCCTGTGGCCGGCGGTGAGTACGTGCAAGAGGCCAAGATCGGCCGCGCCATCATGGACGCTGACGTGTTCATCAGTCTCACACATTTCAAGGGACACGAGCTGACGGGCTTTGGCGGCACCATCAAGAACATCGGCATGGGGTGTGGCTCTCGCGCTGGCAAGACCGAGCAGCACAGTGACGGTCAAGCATATATCGATCCAGCCCTCTGTCGCGGCTGTCGCCGCTGTCAGCGTGAATGCGCCAATGACGGCCTCGACTTTGATGAGGCCAGCAGAAAGATGTCCGTCAATCGACAGAACTGCGTTGGCTGCGGCCATTGCCTGGGAGCATGTAGCTTTGACGCTATCTCCTTTGAGAATGATGCCGCCATCGCCCAGCTCAATTGCCGCATGGCCGAGTACGCCAAGGCGGTTGTTCATGGCCGCCCCAGCTTTCACATCTCTCTCGTCATCGATGTCTCGCCCAATTGCGATTGCCACGGAGAGAACGACGCCCCTATCTTGCCCGACCTGGGCATGTACGCATCGTTCGATCCCCTAGCTCTAGATCAGGCCTGTGCCGATGCATGTCTCAGAGCAACACCGCTCCCGGGCAGCCAGCTGGCAGACAACATGGCCAGGCCGGGGTTTACCGACCAGCACGACCATTTTGCCAACTCTACGCCCGAGTCTGAGTGGCGCACATGCCTGGAACATGCCGCCAAGATCGGTCTGGGCAGCCGTGACTACGAGTTGATCACCATCGCTTGACCGGCAGCGCGCCTCACACGCTGCGCCGCCGCTATGTATGCGGCGTGCCTGCAGGCGGGCTTGGGGCGGCAGCTGTCGGTGGCGGGCTGCAGCGAGCGGCCTAGCTGCCTACTGATGCCAGACCCGCAGGCCGTAGCGGCTGAGGTAGATGGGGATGTTCTGAAAGAGCGGGTTGGCTTCCTCAATAGCGCGCAGCATGGCACGCTTGGCGCTCATCGAGGGGCCGGTGAGGATAGTGATGGAGCCGCCATCGCCGCCGGCCCCGTTGACTTTGCAGCCAAGCGCCCCGTGCTCTTGGGCGATGCGCATGACCTGATCTGCCTCGGGGCTGATGAGACCGGGGTGAAGGTCGCGCTGTGCCTCGGTGTTGGCGGTCATGGTCTGCCCCAACCCGGCGAAATCGCCGGCGTATACGGCGTCTCGTGAAGCCCTGGCCATGCCGCGCAGACGTTCGAGCTTGGGGTTGTCTGGGCCTGCATCTTCCAGCGTCCGGATGACCATCTCGTGCACCGCTGATGAGCTATGCGAGCGTCCCAAGAAGATCAGACATAGCCTGCGCTCTAGCTCCCACCAGATGTCGTTGGGCACGGTGATCTGCGACACAGCCGCGTAGGGATAGGCGAACATCTCGATATAGTTGATGCCGCCATAGGCCGCGCAGAGCTGATCCTGAATGCCTGATTGCTGATGTAGCATCTCGGTCTCGATACGGTGCGCGGCATAGGCCACCTCTAGAGGTGTGCGGCGCCCCGGCGTGAGCATATCGAGCGCGCCGATCAGCGCCACCGTTACTGCAGCAGACGTGCCTGTCGAACAGCCCGCCGGTGCCTGCGAATAGATCGAGATCTCGACGGCCAGCTCCGACGGCACGCCCATCAGGTCGATGGCGGCCTCTAGCAGGGGGTGACGAATCCATTCGTGCTGCTCGCGCTGCGGGTAGACGGCGTAGCGATCGCCATAGTTCTCGGCGTTGAGCACCACGCGCTGAGAGCGCTCGCTCCGTGGATACACCTCGATCTGCACCTCGACGTACGGGTACACGCCGATGTTAAAGATCGCGCCGCGCTCGGCAAACCACGTGTCGGTCCAACCGCCGTTATCGCACACGCGAATGGGAGCCACGCTGTTGATGATCTGCCCAGAGAGAGCATTGTGCGTCATGACGCTCCTCATGATCAGTTTGGCGCCATTCTAGGTGCAGCGAGCGCATCTGTCCAGCTTGATTGCCCATTGCCGCCCGTCAGACTAGAATCACATCGCAGAATCCAACCTAACTCGAGGGACAGAGCATGAACAAGATAAAGATCGATCCGCAGCGGACCGTCGCCGCGCTCGACCGCAACGTGTTTGGCGGGTTTGCCGAGCACCTGGGCCGCTGCATCTATGGTGGTATCTATGACGAGGGGTCGCCACTGACCGATGAGCAGGGCTTTCGCACTGATGTGATCGCAGCTCTGCGCGAGATGGGCATGCCCATCATGCGCTATCCCGGCGGCAACTTTGTGTCTGGCTACCGCTGGACAGACGGCATTGGCCCCCGAGCCGAGCGGCCGGCTCGACCAGAGCTTGCCTGGCACACCGTTGAGCCCAACACCTTTGGCACCGACGAGTTTGTGGCCTGGTGCCGCAAGGTGGGCACCGAGCCATACATCGCTGTGAACTGCGGCGACGGCGATATGCGCGAGGCTCGCGACTGGGTCGAATACTGCAATGGCACCCAGAACACCTACTGGGCCAACCGTCGGCGCGCCAACGGCGCCGAGCAGCCGCATCAGGTGCGCTATTGGGGTATCGGCAACGAGGTCGACGGCCCGTGGCAGATGGGCATGAAGACCCCTCAGGAGTACGCCCGCGCCTGCACCGAGTTCTCCAAGTTGATGAAGATGGTCGACCCAACCATCAAACTCGTTGCCTCGTGGACCAGCGGCTGGTTCGATGACTGGGTCGAGCGTGGCCAGCTCATCATGGAGCAGGCCGGCACGATGCTTGACTATATGTCCATCCACTGGTATGTGGGCAACCGTGACGACGACTTTGCGGCCTACATGGCGCTGTCTGAACTTTGCGAGGAGCGCCTGACGGCATCGGCTGGCCTCTTGCGGGCCATGAGTGCTTGTCTCAAGCTCAAGAACCCCGTCTATCTTTCAGTCGATGAGTGGAACGTCTGGTATCGCACTCGTGGAGACGATCAGCTGGCCGAGGTGTACAACCTTGAGGACGCCCTGGTGGTGGCCCTGCAGATGAATGCGTTCATCCGCCATGCCGACATGGTCAAGATGGCCAATATCGCGCAGATCGTCAATGTCATCGCGCCACTGGTTACACGACCAGACGGGCTGCTACGCCAGTCCATCTACTATCCGTTTGCGGCCATCTCGCAAGCAGCCGGCGATACGGCCCTCGACCTGTATTGGGAGGGCGACACCTTTGAGGGCGGCGGGCACAGCGGGCTACGTGTACTAGACGTGGCTGGCACGCTGGCAAACGGCCGAGAAGTGGCGTTGTTTGTCGTGAATCGCTCGCAGGCTCCCGCCGAGGCCGAGATCGTGCTGCAAGAGGGGGCCTTTGCGGGCCAGGGCAGCGCCACCATCATCAATGGCCCCGATGTCAAGGCCACCAACTCTTTTGACGACCCAGAGCAGGTGACCGCGCGTGAGGCGCCCCTCTCGCCCCAGGGTGTCAGTCTGGTGCAGGTGTTCGAGCCACACTCGTTGACAGTGCTGCGGCTCCCAATCTGCTAGCCGCTGGCCTTGCAGAGTCTCTATGGCCCCCAGGTCCCGCTCTCGCGCGGGTTTGGGGGCCCTGCCTTGTCGGCCTAGAATGGCCGACAGCTTATATCGGGAGATCGCCGTAATGCAGGGCCTTGCAGATGCGCTGCCCGTTCTGATACTCATCGGGATTGGCGTGCTCGTGAGGGTGAGCGGCCTGGTGAATGCCAGAGAGGGGCTCGTACTCACAAGGGTGGTCTATTACGTAACCATCCCTGCTGCCATCATTGTATCAATCGCCAGCGCGCAACTGACGCTGGCCAAGGCCTGGCTGCCGGTGATCTCGCTGGTGGTGCCCTGCGTTCTGGCGGGCATCATGTACCTCACCACGCGACGCCTGCTCAAGCAGCCCGAGCTGCGTGGGGTGCTACTGGTGGGCATGGTGGTGCTGGCCGTTTTTGCCTACCCTTTCTTTGAGCTGTTTTATGGCCCTGATGGGCTGGCCAATATGGCCATCTATGATGTGGGCAATGCCATCTACGCGGGCCCGGTGGCGTTGACTCTGGCGCAGCGTTTTGGCAGCCGCCGTACGGCACCTCTTGATCGCGGGGCGGCGTGGGGGCGTATCGCCAGGTCGCCGCTGCTCTGGGCCGCGATCATCGGTCTGGCGGCGTCGCTGCTTCGGATCGAGGTGAGGGGGGTGGTCGGCGGCACCCTGCGTCGCCTCGCCAACGCCAACACACCCCTCGCCATGGTGAGTGTGGGCATCTTCCTGCGGCCTCGCAAGGGGCATATGGGGCTTGTGGCGCAGTTTGTAGGGTTGCGTATGGTGCTGGGTGGCCTATTGGGCTGGGGTCTTGGAGCGTTGGTGGGGCTGGGTGGTCTCGATATGATCACCGCTATCGTCGGTTCGAGCCTACCCGCGGGCACCACGGCCCTGATCTATGCCGGGAATGAGGGGCTCGATGCCGAGTTTGCCGCCTCGATGATCTCGTTTACCGTTATCATCGGCGCGGTCGTGATCAACATCCTGCCGCATTTGCTGGCGAGGGTGTATCTCTAACTCAGGGGATCGCGAGGCGCACCTGCTGGCTGTTGTGAAAGCCGGTCTCATCGTGAGTGTACATGAACAGCAGCACCTCAGCTGGCACAGCACCTGCGGGGACCGGTAATGAGTACACGTCATCCACACACTCACTGGCAGCCCACTGAGTGGTAGGGTACCAGCCGTAGACGGGATGCTGCGAGTCGGCCTGCGATAGGAGCGCGGGCGCCTCGCCGACGGATGGCGCACCGATGAGGTGCACGCCAACTGCATAGTCCTCTGTCGGTTGC
>JAAYDS010000227.1 GCA_012729155.1 Chloroflexota bacterium
CGGCCTGTGGCTGCTCCTCGAGGCGAAAGGTGCCCACCAGTAGTTGCGTCAGGGCGGGCAGGGCGCCGTCATAGTCAGCAGGCAGGGGCGCGCTGGCCTGCGGCACAGCGGTGGCGCCGCTTTGCTGACAGGCGGCGAGCGACAGGGCCAGGGTTAGGGCGATGAGCGTATACGCCAGGCGATTCATCTGGGTTGCTCCTTGGGGGCTATTCATGGCGCAGCGACTCGATGGGATCTAGCTGGGCCGCGCGGTTGGCGGGATAGTAGCCGAAAAAGACGCCGATGAGGGCAGCCGAGCCAAAGGCCAGGGCAATCGAGCCAGGCGCCACCACGGTGCGCATATCGCCCAGGCGGGCAAACACCCACGAGCCCGCCACGCCCGCCAGAGCGCCCAGCAGGCCACCCACCAGACTGAGCATCAACGCCTCGGCCAGGAACTGCAGGCGGATGTCGGTCTCTGTGGCGCCCACCGCCTGGCGGATGCCGATCTCGCGGGTGCGCTCGGTAACCGAGGCGATCATGATGTTCATGATGCCGATGCCGCCGACGATCAGCGACACGCCGGCCACCCAGCCCAGCAGGTTGCGAAAGGCCTCGGTGGTGGCCTCTTGCGTCGAGATGATGTCTTGCTGCGTCTGCACGGTGAAATCGGCGGCGTCGAGCGAGACGCCGTGGCGCCGTGCCAGCAGCAGCTTGACCTGCAAGATGGTGTCGTCGATGACCTCGGGGCTGGCGGCCTGCAGGTAGATGGTGCGCACGCTGTTGCCCATCATGGCGCTAAAGCGCGATGGCAGGTATTTGGCGAACACCACGGTTATGGGTGTATAGACGCGCGCATCCCAGTCTTGTCCGGCGACGGTGCCCTTGGGGGCCATCACGCCGACGACGGTGAGCTTTTCGGTGCCCACGGTGATGCGCGCGCCGATGGGGTCTGCCGCGCCAGCCGCCCCGAACAGCTCTTTGGCCAGCGAGGCGCCCAGCACAGCCACGCGGGCGGTGCGGTCCAGGTCGGTCTGGTTGACAAAGCGGCCGCTGGCCACGGCCACATCGCGCACCGAGGGAAAGTCTGGCGTGGTGCCCAGCAGGGTGATGCTATCCAGCGAGACGTTGCCATACTTGACGGTGGCACTGGTCTGCTGCTCGACGGCAAAGCCCGCCACCGTGGCCACGCTGTCGACGATAGCCTCGGCATCGTCATACACCAGCCCGCCCTGCTGCGGCTGGCCAGGCGTCATGCGCATCATGGCGCTGTTGACGAAGATGAGGTTGGCCCCGAGGCTGTTGATCTGCTCGGCGATGGTGGCCTCGGTGCCCGCCGAAACGGCCATCATGATGATCACCGCGGCCACGCCGATGATGACGCCCAGCATGGTGAGCAGGGCGCGCAGCTTGTTGGTGAGCAGGCCCTCCCACGCTACGGCCAGGGTTTCAGAGAGCTTCACGGGGGGCCTCCTGCAAGTCGCGGCCGTTGGGCACCACCGCCTCGACCAGGCCATCGCGCAGGTGGATGGTGCGGTGGGCATGGGCGGCGATCTCGGCCTCGTGAGTGACCATGACGATGGTGCGCCCGCGGGCGTTGAGCTCGTCGAGGATGGCCATGATCTCCTGGCCCGAGTGCGTGTCGAGGTTGCCTGTAGGCTCGTCGGCGAGCACGATGACAGGGTCGTTGATCAGCGCGCGGGCGATGGCCACGCGCTGGCGCTGGCCGCCCGAGAGCTCGGCGGGCACGTGGGCCATGCGGTCGCCCAGGCCCACGGCCTCGAGGGCCGCCGCCGCCTGCGCCAGGCGCTCGCCGCGCGGCAGGCGGTTGTGCGGGTCATAGATCATGGGCAGCATGACGTTCTTGAGGGCGCTGGTGCGCGACAGCAGGTTGAACGACTGAAAGACAAAGCCGATGCGCCGGTTGCGGATGCGCGCCAGAGCGATGCGGTCGAGGGCGCTGACGTCTTGGCCGTCGAGGCGATAGCTGCCCGCGGTGGGGTGGTCGAGGCAGCCGATGATGTTCATCAGTGTGCTCTTGCCCGAGCCCGACGGCCCCATGATGGCGACAAACTCGCCACGCTGAATGCACAGGTCGATGCCGCCCAGGGCGTGCACCTCGACCTCGCCCACCTGGTAGACCTTGGTGAGGCCCGTGATTTCGATCGCCGGCGCGGCGCTCATCGGCTCACCGCCGTGATGCCGGTGCTAACCACCTCGCCCGCCGCGAGGCCCGCGGTGATCTCGGCATAGGTATAGTCTTGCAGGCCGACGGTGACAGCGCGCAGGCGAGGCTCGCCGTCTTTAACCACAAAGACGGCATAGTGGCCGTCGCCCAGGTCGCGCAGCGCCTCGACGGGCACCAGCACGGCCCCCTCGGCGCGGCCGCCGATGACGTCTACGGTGGCGTTCATGCCCACCAGCAGCCCCTGCGGCTTGCTGAACGATGCCGCGTCGAGGGTGATGACGCCACGGATGACGCTCATGTTGCTCACGGTAGTGAGTGTGGGGTCGACGCCGCTGACGACACCGGTAAAGAGCTCGTCGGGCAGGGCGTCGAACACCAGCTCGGCCTCATAGCCCAGCGCCAGGCTGCCCAGATCGCTCTCGTCGAGATACACCTCGACCAGCGGCGTGGTGACGTCTTGCAGGGTGATGATGGCGCTGGCGCCCTGGCCGCCCACGGTGTCGGCTAACTCGGCGTCAACGGCGGTGACGACGCCGGCAAAGGGCGCCACCAGGGTGGTGTTGGCCAGGTCGCTCTGGGCCTGCTTGAGGGCGAGTTGCGCCTCTAGCAGTGTGAGTTCGGCCTGGCGCACGTTGGCCTGGGCGGTGGCGCTGGCCAGGCCCTGGTCGTCGGCCGATAGGGCCAGCAGGTTCTCGCGGGCGCGGGCCAGGTTGGCCTCGGCGCTGGCGAGCTGGGCGGCGGTGGGGCCGCGTTGCAGCTCGGCGAGGGCCTGCTGGGCCTTGAGCAGCGTGGCGCGGGCGTTCTCGAGCTCGGCCTGGGTGGCGGGCTGCTGGGCAGAGGCATAGGCCATTTCGGCCTTTTGCACGCTGATCTCTCCGTTGAGCACGCTCACCTGGGCGCCGTCGTAGGCGGCTGTATCGGTGCCGCGGCCGCCCACGGCGTCGCGGTTCATCTGGGCCGACCAGAGGCTGTTCTTGGCCTGCTCGAGGTTGAGGCGCGCCTCGGTGACCTGGTCGGCGTCGGGCCGCGCGGCGAGGGTGTCGTAGGCGTCTTGGGCCACGGCCACGGCGGCCTGCGCCAGGGACAGCTCGGCAGCGCTGGGGCTGGCCTTGAGCGCATCCAGCGCCTCTTGCGCGGTGGCCACGGCAGCCTGCGCCTCGAGCAGGCTGGCACTGGCGGGGTCGTCGAGCGCGGCCAGCTCATCCTGCGCCTGAGCCAGCGACGTCTGCGCGGCGGTGACGGCCTTTTCGGCGGCGGCCACGGCCATGCGCGCCGCCAGATCGTCGATGCGCGCCAGTGGGTCGCCAGCGGCCACGCGATCGCCCGCGGCCACCTGTAGCTCGAGTAACTCACCCTCGGTGGCAAAGCCGAGCGAGGCGGTCTGTGCTGCGATGGCCCTGCCGGCGGCCGTGGCCGAGATGATCAGATCGCCCGTACGGGCGAGCGTGGTTTGCAGCGTGCCCTCGGTGTCGGCCTGCTGCTGACGCTGCTCGGCCGCGCGCAGCGAATAGTAGTAGGCCCCGCCCGCCAGGGCCGCCACCAGGGGGATGGCGAGCCACCAGCGTCGGCGCCGTCTGGTCTGTGGCGTCATTCAGGCTCCTCCTTGTCGAACGTTGAGGCCAGCATGCCGCACAACGATGAAGGCGGTATGAAGAGGCCGTGAGGGCACAATGTGGCTCGCCAGGCGCGAGCATGCGACGGGCCCCTGCACGCTGGCAGGGGCCCATCGTGGGGAGAGGGGAGACGAGAGACCCTCGCGGCTCAGTTGGCGGGGCGCCACGGCGTGCGAGCCAGGCCCCACATGCCGACATCTGGGCCACAGCCCATGCCGGGGCCCACCAGCCAGCCCTGCTCGGCGCCGACCAGCAGCCAGTCGGCCTGCTCTGGCGAGATGCGCTCATCTTTGACGGCCTGGGCGAGGCGCTCGCGATAGGCGTCGAGCCGCGCCTGCTCGACGGCTTCTTGTACGTCGGCCAGGTCCACGTCGGCGCGCTCGGCCAGATCGGCCAGGGTGCGCCCGCCCCACAGCTGCAGTTCGAGCTGATCGACCGTCATGCCCAGGGTCTCGGCGGCAGCGGCCAGCGAGGCGGCATCGTTGAGGCGCAGCGGCCTGTCCTCGCCGCGCACAGATTGCTTAATCAGGGCCTGCCCCAGGCGTTGCCACAGGCCACCCTGGTGGGCGTTCTCGGCCAGGTCGCGCAGCTCTTGCAGGTCGACACCGGCCTCTTGGGCCAGGTCGGCCAGGGTGGCGCCATCGGCCAGGCGGGCCTGCAGCTCGTCCAGGTCGATATCGAGCGCCTCGGCCAGCTCTGGCCAGAGGGCAGGGGGCGCCCAGGGCCAGCGCTGCGGTTCGTCAACGAGAGAAGGGCCGCCCCTGGGCGTGGGCTGTTTGGGTGGCGTCGCCGGCGCCTGGGCCAACGCCGGCAGTGCGCCGGCGACGATCAGTGCCAGGGACATAAAGGCGATGGTAAGTAGGCGAGCGGTCTTGTTCATGGTGTCAACTCCCTGTGGCTGCGATAAGAGATGTTTGGCTGTCATGGGTGTGGCAGCGACGTTGCCGGTGCCACACATGCTCAATCTAGCCGCGCTCTGTGAAGGACCGATGAAGAGGTGATGTGGCCGCGGTGAGGTGCCGCGCCGCGGCGCCGCGCCGCGGCCTGTGGTACAATATGTCAAACCTACTGATAGCCACGAGGAGTTTGAACATGCAACGCAGGATATTGCTGCAACGGTTGGCCGGGCTGGCGACGCTCGGCGCGCTGGCGGCCTGTACACCGCCGGCGGAGCCTGCGGCAGCACCGCAGCCAGCCGCTACGACCACAAAGGCCTCTACGACTACGCCAGTCGCTGGGCCGCGAACAGCCGCGACCTCGACGGCAACGCCAGTCGCGGCGTCAGCCAGACCCGACCCCACGCCCGAGCCTGCTGCCACACTGCAGCCCACGGCCCAGGCCGAGCCGACAGAGCGCACCAACGAGGAGGGCCCCATGGCACGTGTTAGCCTGGTCAAGACCACCGACCGCGCGGCCGGCGTGCAGCGCGCCATCGCGCTGCTGGGCATCAATCGGGTGCAGGGGCGGCAGGTGCTGGTCAAGCCGAATTTCAACAGCGCCGACCCCTGCCCTGGCTCGACGCATACCGACACGCTGCGGGCGCTGCTCGATGCCCTGCGAGATATGGGCGCCCGCGAGCTGGCCCTGGGCGATCGCGCCGGCATGGGCGACACCCGCCAGGTGATGGAGCAAAAGGGCGTGTACGAGCTGCTGGCGGCGTACGACATCGCGCCAGTGGCGTTCGAGGCGTTGCCCGAGGACGCCTGGGCGCTGTTCGAGGCAGAGGGGCTGCACTGGCAGCGGGGCTTTCCCGTGCCCAAGATGCTGCTCGAGGCCGAGGCGGTGGTGCAGACCTGCAATCTCAAGACGCACCGGTATGGCGGGCACTTTACGCTGTCGCTCAAGAACAGCGTGGGGTTTGCGGGCAAACGCTGGCGCGGTCACGACTATATGACCGAGCTGCACGGCTCGCCCCATCAGCGCCGCATGATCGCCGAGCTCAATCTGGCCTATGCGCCGGCGCTGATCGTGATGGATGGCGTGCAGGCGTTCACCACCGGCGGGCCAGACCGCGGCACCACGGTGGACGCGCAGGTGGTGCTGGCGGCCACCGATCGGGTGGCCATCGACGCGGTGGGCGTGGCGTTGCTGCGCCTGTATGGCACCACGCCCGAGGTGAGCCGCGGACGTGTGTTCGAGCAAGAGCAGTTGGCGCGCGCCGTAGAGCTGGGGCTGGGCGTCAGCGGGCCTGAGCAGATCGAGCTGTTGACCGACGACGAGGCGAGCGCCGCCTATGCCGACGAGATCAGGGCGATGCTGCTGGCCTGAGGCCCAGGTGCACTGCGGTGAGGCGGCGAGCGGGCGACCTGTGAGTGGGTCGCCCGCTCTGTGGTGTGCGGCTAGGGGGCGCGATCAGGGCGCAGATAGATGGCGCGCAGTTTAGGCGGATTGTTGCGCTGCTCTTTGACCTCGGTGCGCATGACCTCGACATACTCGCGCTGCATCCAGGCGATGTATTCCGGGGCGTGGTCGAGGAACTTGTTATCCCAAAAGATGACAGCCAGAGGGCGCTGGGCCTGGGTAACGGCGATGGCCAGGTCGGCCTGCAGGTCGGCGCAGCCCATGCGCAGGCCCGAGGTGTTGACCAGCGCTGGCGGCGAAGAGAGGCCGGCGCGAAAGACGATCATGGGATAGTCGCACACGGCCTGATCGCCAGGCTGGGCGCGCTCGCGCAGCAGGGCCACCACCTCGCGCACCTCGGACTTGTCGTCGGGGGCGGGGCGCAACCGCGAGGCCGTGAGCTCGAGCGTACCCGGCAGGTGATAGACCACCAGCGCCACGCAGAGCACGCCCGCCAGGCCCAGCGCCAGCGGGCCGGGGGCCAGCGGGCGGCCCCGGCGCGACAGGAGGCTGGGCGCGCTGGCCAGGGCCACAGCGGCCAGGGCCACCACGGGCGCCAGCAGCAGATAGAGGTGGTGGCTGCTCAAGGGCGAGCTGATCAGGATGCTGGGCAGCGTCAGGCCCAGCCAGGCGGTCAGCAGCCAGGCGCCAGGGCGCTTGCCTGCGAACCAGAGCCCCAGGCCCAGCAGGGCAGCGGGCAGCAGGCCGACGTTGTTTTGCAGGGCGTACTCGCGCAGGCGCTCCACGTTGTGCGCCAGGCGCAGGCCATAGCGCTGCGAAGCATTGATGTGCGTCGTGACGAGCTGCTCATAGAGCGTCGGCACATCGATCAGGACGGCGACGAGCAGCAGGGGCAACGCCGCGCCCAGGCCCAGCAGCAGGGCGCTGCCCAGCAGTCGCCGCCAGGGCCAGCGCTCGCGGATGGTAAGGGCCAGCAGCTCGGCCCCCACCACGGGCAGCATGATGATGGCCGGATACTTGAACAGGGTGGCCACGCCCACCCCCGCGCCGGTCAACAGCAGCCAGAGCGGCCGACGTCGGCGATGGTAGCTGAGCATGGCCAGGGCCGCCAGCAGGGCAAAGGTGTTGGCGGGCACCTCGCCCATCACCGAGCGAGACAGGCGCACAAAGTTGGGCGCCGCCAGGGTGAGCGCCGCCGCCACGGGGGCGGCCCAGCGTCGGCCCGAGGCAGCGGCCAGCGCGGCGGTGGCCGCCATGGTCACGGCGCCGAGCAGCACGATGGCCACACGGGGCGCCTCGACGCTGATGCCGCCGATGCGGAAGCTGGCCACCACCAGCCCCACCAGGCCAGGCAGATAGTTGTGCCAGATCTCGGTGTAGAGGGTGTGCCCCTCGAGCATGCTCAGGGCGGTGAGCAGAAAAGAGCCCTCGTCATCTTCGTAGCAAAAGAACTGCAGGCTGCGCAATGCCAGCACCAACCAGGCCGCGATCAGCACGGCGGTGACGAGCGTTGGCCCGTGGCGCTGCCACAGCGTTGGCCAGCGCTGCGGCGGCGATTTCTGCGGGGCTGTCTGGGCACGGTGCAGCATCAGCATACTCCGTTGGGCGCGCTAGGCCAGGGCGTTGACCGGGCCCAGATGAGCGCTGTCGTTCAGATAGACGGCGACGTTGCGTACGGCGGCCAGCGATAGCTCGGACAGCGAGCCGTTGTAGAGCATAAAGACCCAGTCGTTGCGATAGGGCAGGTTCAGCGCGCGCAAGATGAGCGCCTGAAAGAGCCCGCCATGGGCCACCAGGGCCACTGTCTGGCCGGCGTGGCGCCCCCGTAGATCGCTCAGCAGGGCATCGACGCGCGCCAGCAGCCGGGCAGGGGGCTCGCCGCCGGTGGGCGCCGCCATGGCGTCGGCCTGCCATGCGGCCAGCGCGGCAGCATCGCGCCGGGCCACCTCGTCCATGCTGAGGCCCTCCCAGGCGCCAAAGTCGGTCTCGCGCAGGCGTTCGTCGACCTGGGCCGGCAGGCCACACGCGGCGGCTACGAGCTCGGCGGTCTCGACTGCGCGGCGCAGCGGGCTGGCGTAGAGCGCGTCGAGGCGCTCCAGGGCCAGCCGGCGGGCCAGGCGGTCGGCCTGTTGGCGGCCAGCATTGCTCAACGGCAGATCGGTGCTGCCGATGATGCGGTGGGCGCTATTGAGTGTGGTTTCGCCGTGCCGCGCCAGCAGCAGGCGCAGGGTCGCATCGGTCACGGGCAGGGTCTCCTCGGGC
>JAAYDS010000228.1 GCA_012729155.1 Chloroflexota bacterium
CTGCCGCCTGGCAGGTCAGCTGGGAGCTGCAGGGTGTGGCTGTCACTGATCACCTGATCGGCCACCCAGCTACTCGTCGGCGCCTCGCCGCCTACGGGCGGGCCGTCGTGCTGCGCCCACAGTCGATCAGTCGCATCCAACAGGTGGACGAAAACCACGTACCCCACATCGACCACCTGTTCGCTCTGCCAGTACAGCGTAACCGTTGCCTGCTCACCTGGTGCCAAAGTCGCAGGCAGATCGTAGCCGAGGAGTGCCGCCACGCCTTCGGCACGAGCGTCTTCTCGATGTTGGATCATCGGCGCATCAAAAACTCGCGGCACCCCTGTGACCTGCACCTCGCCCAGTCGCACATAGGCGCCGTCAGGGTCACCCACGTACAGCGCATGGCTGCCCGACACTACATCGCTCGGCAAGCGCAGTGTATACTGCCCAACCAACTCGACGGGTCCTTGAACTGCCTCAGGCTGCCCGTTAGGCCCCAACAGCGGCCCATGGTGCAGCACGGTGTACTCTGGCTGTGCCAACCAGAATGCCACATCTTCGGCGGCGTTGGTTGCCGCCATCAGTCGCCAATAGAGTCCGACGCTGAAACCATCGCCTGGGCGCGCCTGCCACGTGCGGACGTCGGCCCCCAGCAGCAAAGCGCCGCGAGGTAGCTCCAGGCCGAGAGGGTGGCCGACGTCTGGCGTTGGCACTTTGTACCCTGCCTGACCCAGGACCTGAACGACCCCGACCAAGACGTCATAGCCCGAGTGCCCGCCGTCCTGGACTGGTAGCCCCGCCCACTCACCCTGCCGGTGCACCCGTGCGACTGCCTGATAGAGCCCTGGCGGCGTGCCCGCCTCGACCGGCAGCTCATAGTGCCCGATAGTGGCCTCGTCTATTGGCCAGCGCGAGGTGGGGATGTCAACAGCGCGCTCCAGGCCTCGTTCGTCCCAATAAGTCTCGCGATCAACATCGACCAGCGCCTTACTGCCAAGCCCCCACTGGTGCCCGGCATCATCGAGCAGTCGTAGTGTAACCGCATAGTCATCGTGCATCTCGGCAAGCGACTGCCACCGCAGCAATACACGCGCCTGCTCGCCAGGACGTACCTGTGACGCCTCCCAGAGCGTGCCTGTCAGTGTTAACTCATGGCCCAGTCGCGCATCACGGCGCTCGCCAGCCCAGAGATCGTCACGCTGGTAGACCTCCATTAGGCGATAATCATACTGCTTGCGCTCAACAAGATAAAAGTTCTGCTGCACATATCGCTTGAACTCTGCATAGTCCTGCAGGCTGCTAAACTGATGGGCTCCCTGTGCGACGTTCAGCAGCACCATAGCGGCACCACTGTCCTGGATCTCGGCGATCAGGTCCCTCCCCATGATCTGCCCGCTCTGAGCGGCGCCTCGCGAAATGCCGGCGGCCAGACGCGTCGACGGTCGCTGTGCGTAAAAGTTGAGCCCTGGATAGTCTGATATCACCGTGTCATCTGGGCGTGTGCGCTGCTGGATGAGGTCCGCCCATTCGGGCGTGGTGACGTCTGCCCAACTGGCCACCCAGGCATTGTGCGCCATTTGCGGCCACAGGCCAGCCAGCAACAGGGCTGCGCCACCAATGCCAAGCGCCCAACGCGCC